>CANRBN010000027.1 GCA_947628865.1 uncultured Gemmiger sp. | reverse complement strand
AATCGGGATTTATGGAGGAAAAATCAAATGTTAGAATTTAAATATGATACACAATTACTTATTGCAGGGAATGAACTCGATGAAGATGAAATAAGTGATTATTTTACAAGAAATTTTAATGGGGACTGCCTATTAGCAGTTGGCGATGAAGATTTGATAAAAATACATTTTCATACAAATGAGCCATGGAAAGTTCTTGAATACTGTGCTTCTTTGGGTGAAATCTATGATATTGTTATTGAAGATATGGATCGCCAATCACGCGGTTTAAAAGGATAACTTCCCGTTTGTCGAGGAGTGTATCAGAGCGGAAATTCGGGTTTTGTAGCAAAGGGGAAATTTCATTATGCAGAAACCGAAATCAATCATATTTGCGTTTCTCGCCGCGACCTTTTACGCAATCAATGTGCCGTTTTCAAAACTCCTCCTGAATCATGTTGGCGCCACAACAATGGCGGCCCTGCTTTATC
The DNA here is from genome assembly GCA_947628865.1 of uncultured Gemmiger sp. GTDB lineage: Bacteria > Bacillota > Clostridia > Oscillospirales > Ruminococcaceae > Gemmiger. The sequence goes on along the minus strand of CANRBN010000027.1, from coordinate 15,172 downwards.
TCGGCGCTGGAATAGGGATCGGTATACTATCTTTGTTTGCCAAAAAGGAGCAGAGCGCAAGGCTGGATAGAAAAGACTTGCCCTTTGTGGTCGGAATGATCGTGCTGGATATTGCCGCCCCGATCTTCCTTATGCTGGGTATCAGCTACGGTTCTTCGTCCAATGCCTCATTGCTTGGCAATTTTGAAATTGTTGCTACAACGATCATCGCGTTGGTGGTATTTAAAGAGACGGTCTCCCGTCGACTGTGGGCAGCTATCGCGCTCATTACCATATCAAGCATTTTGCTTTCTTTTGAGGGGGCAGACAGCCTCCGCTTTTCCTATGGCTCGCTGTATGTCCTTGTGGCAACGGTTTGTTGGGGCTTTGAAAACAACTGTACACGAAACATATCCTCAAAAAGCACCTATGAAATAGTCGTTCTCAAAGGCATTTTTTCGGGGCTGGGTTCCCTTGTCATTGCTTTCATAAAGCGTGAAACCATGCCGCAGCTGACATACATCGCCCTGGCTCTGCTTTTGGGTTTTGCAGCCTATGGGTTGAGTATTTTCTTATATGTACGCGCACAGAACACTCTGGGGGCGGCAAAGACAAGCGCGTATTATGCAGTCGCACCGTTCATCGGAGTGTTTCTGTCTTTTGTTTTTTTGAAAGAACGCCCGACGGGGATGTATCTGACAGCCTTGGCGGTCATGATAGCGGGTACGGCTTTGGTTGTAGCGGATACGCTGCTCCTGCGGAGCGTTTTTTAGTGCGCGGGAGATTCCGCTCATCTCCAAAAAAGCGGCCCACGCCGCCGGGCACCGCGCCCTGTGCGGTGCCCGGCGGCGTGCCACTGTGGCTGTGCTGCCCGCGTTCGCTTTAGAACGCGCTGCCGCGCTTGCAGAAGCTCTGGCAGTAGTGGGGGTCGTCGACTCTCTGCTCGGTGTTCTGGCACTGCTCGGTCACCTTGATCTCCGGCAATGCACATTTCTGCTGGTTCACGTTGTGCACGCAGCAGCCCACGTCACAGCAAACGCCCATGTTCTCCATGGATCATCCCTCCTTTTGTTGGTCTTGCAAGCAGTATGCGCAGCTCGGCACGCGTTTATGCACACCGGGCGGCGTTCGCTTGCTTTGTGCGCTGGGGCGTGCTATACTGGCGGTAACGAACCCCGCGAAGGAGGCCCCGCCCATGTCTGACATACCCTTTCCGGAATACCCGCGCCCGCAGCTGCGCCGGCGGGCGTGGCAAAACCTCAACGGCCCGTGGCAGTATGCCATCACCGACAGCCGTGAAACGCCCGGGGACTATGACGGCGTCATCCTTGTCCCCTACTCGCCCGAGGCGCCGCTCTCGGGCGTCGGGCGTCAGCTGCAGCCCGGGCAGTGGCTGCATTACCGCCGCACTTTCACACCGCCGCCCGGCGCGGGCGGGCGGGTGCTTTTGCATTTCGGCGCCGTCGACTGGCGCTGCACCGCCGCCGTCAACGGGCAGGACGCCGGCGGGCACACGGGCGGCTACCTGCCCTTTACGCTGGACATCACCGACGCGCTGTGCGAGGGCGAAAACGTGCTCACGCTCGCCGTCGAGGATCCGAGCGAGACGCACCATCAGGCGCGCGGCAAACAGCGGCTCGACCGCGGCGGCATGTTCTACACCGCGCAGAGCGGCATCTGGCAGACGGTCTGGCTGGAGCGCGTGCCGGAAAACTACATCAAAAACATCAAAATCACGCCGCTTTTTGAAAAGCGCTGCGTGCGCGTCGAGCTCGAGATGGCCGACAACACGGTCTTTGCCCGCGTGAACATGGGCGTCGCCGTGTGCGTGGACGGCGAGGTCATCGCCGAGGACTGGACGGACGAGACCGGCACGGCGGAGCTGCCGATCCGGGAGGAAGACTTCCGCCCCTGGACGCCGGAGGAACCGTTCCTCTATGACCTGGACGTCACCACGCCGGACGAGACGGTCTACAGCTATTTTGCCATGCGGGAGTTCACCGTCGCACCGGACGCGCGCGGCATCATGCGCTTTTGCCTGAACGGAAAGCCGTACCTCCAGCACGGCGTGCTCGACCAGGGCTACTGGCCCAAAGGCCTCTACACCCCGCCGAGCGAGGACGCGATGGACAAGGACATCCGCATCGCCAAGTGGCTGGGCTTCAACATGCTGCGCAAGCATGTGAAGGTGGAGCCCGACCGCTGGTATTATTGCTGCGACCGGATCGGGATGCTGATCTGGCAGGATATGCCCAACGGCGGCGGGCAGTATAAGCACTGGTTCGTGACCAACGCCATCAACATTGCTCAGCCGCTGCTGCGGCGCTTCCCCGATACCGATCATGCGCTGTTCGCGCGCGAGAACGACGCCGAGCGCGCCGCCTACTATGAGGAGCTGACCGCCCTGGTCGAGCATCTCTACAGCCACCCCTGCGTGTGCGGCTGGGTGCCCTTCAACGAGGGGTGGGGCCAGTTCGATGCGCCCAAGGCGACGGCGCTCGTGCACGCGCTCGACCCGACACGCCCGGTGGACGAGGCGAGCGGCTGGTTCGATCAGGGCGGCGGCGAGGTGTGGAGCCTGCACAACTACTTTTACCCGCTGCGCGTGCGCCCGCGACCGCCGCGCGTGGTCGCCCTGACGGAATACGGCGGCATCGCCTGGCCCTGCCCCGGGCACACGCACAGCAAAAAGCTCTACGGCTACGGCATGGCCAGGAGCCGGGCGCAGCTGAACGCGCGCTACCAAAAGCTGCTGCTGCGCAGCGCGCTGCCGCAGCTCAAAAACGGGCTGTCCGCCCTTGTGTATACCCAGCTCTCGGATGTGGAGGACGAGGTCAACGGCATCCTCACCTATGACCGCGCCCTGAGCAAGCTGGACACATCGCTCGCCTGCGCCTGTGCCACTGCACTGTTTGAAGAATTTGCGCGCTGCACCGCGCCCGACAAGGAGGAGGGATGAGGCATGTTGTTTGCCAAAAGGCCGCCCGCCGCGCGCCTGGCCCCGCCCGAGGGCATGGGCATCGACGATGTGCGCACCGAGCAAAGCATCTGCACGGGCGAAAAGACCATCGGCTTTTATGACCGCCGCACCCGGCAGCTCGTGGGCTCGCAGCTCGTGCGCAGCGAGCGCGACATCGCCGATTTTTACCGCGCCTACGGCTGGGAGCCGCCCGCCGGGGGCGTGCGCGAGGCCGGGCCCGGGCGGTGAGCGCAGGGCGCATTTTGCACAAAACCGGAACAAAACTGCCCGGGATGCCTTTGCAAAGCTCCAAAACCGTGCTATAATCAAAGGACAGAGACCCGCGGCCCGCGCCGCCCGCCCCCATTTACAAAAAAGGAGAGTGCTGACCATGTCCATTTTTGAAAAATTCGAGACCCAGCTCAAGGCCGACCCCAAGACCATCGTTTTCACCGAGGGCACCGACGCCCGCATCCTGAACGCCGCCGCCCGCCTGCTGGCGGCGGACATCCTCAAGGTCATCCTGCTGGGCGAGCCCGGCGCCGTCAAGGCCGCGGCTGACAAGGCCGGCGTGGACGTCTCCAAGGCGACCGTCATCGATCCCGCCACCGACCCCGCCCTGCCCGAGATGATCAATGCCATGGTCGCGCTGCGCAAGGGCAAGATGACGCCCGAGCAGTGCCAGGAGGCGCTCTCCCACGGGAATTATTTCGGCACCATGCTCGTCAAGATGGGCAAGGCGGACTGCCTGCTGGGCGGCGCCACCTACTCGACCGCCGATACCGTGCGCCCGGCGCTGCAGCTCATCAAGTGCAAGCCCGGCGTCAACCTCGTGAGCTCCAGCTTCATCCTCGTGCGCGGGGACGAAAAGCTCGCCATGGGCGACTGCGCCATCAACCTCTCCTATGAGGACACGGTGGACAAGGAGGGCAACGTCGTGCTCTCCGGCGCGCAGAAGCTGGCCGAGGTCGCCATCGAGACGGCGCACACCGCGCAGATCTTCGGCATCGACCCCAAGGTCGCGATGCTCAGCTTCTCGACCAAGGGCTCCGGCAAGGGCGGCACGGTGGCGCTCAGCCAGCAGGCCACCGCCATCGCCAAGGAGAAAGCGCCCGAGCTCGCCATCGACGGCGAGATGCAGTTCGACGCCGCCGTCTCGCCGGAGGTCGGCCAGCTCAAGTTCCCTGGCTCCAAGGTGGCGGGGCATGCCAACACGTTCATCTTCCCGACCATCGAGGCCGGCAACATCGGCTACAAGATCGCCCAGCGTCTGGGCGGGTTCGAGGCGTACGGCCCCATCCTGCAGGGCCTGAACGCCCCCATCAACGACCTGTCGCGCGGGTGCGTGGCCGACGAGGTCTACAAGATGGCGCTCATCACCGCCGCACTCATCTGAGCGCAAAAGGGAGGTTCGGCTTCGTTGGCTGCGCTTCGCTCCGCCAAGTCGGCTGTACCTCCCTCCTGGACACCCACCATCGCAAAATGCCTTGCGCATGCCTTTGGCGACTTGCTGCGGCATTTTGCTCTTAGAGGTATCGGCCCTGCCCGCACATGTCGGTCAGGGCCGATGGTTTTGGTATCACGCGCACTGCCTCATTGACAACCGATATTTATGGCAGGTATACTGTACCCGAGGGGGAGTTTTTATGCCCGCCACAGAAAAAAAAGCCCTCATCGCGATGAGCGGCGGCGTGGACAGCAGCGTGGCCGCGCTGCTCACGCGCCGCGCCGGGTACGAGGGCATCGGCTGCACGATGCGCCTGTACGACAACGACGAGGCCGGCCTCCCGCGCGAAAAAGGCTGCTGCTCGCTCTCGGATGTCGAGGACGCGCGCGCCGTCGCGTACCGGCTGGGCATGCCGTACTATGTGTTCAACTTCTGCGATGCGTTCCGCGACACCGTGCTGCGGGATTTTGTCGAGAGCTATACCCATGGCCGCACGCCCAACCCCTGCATCGAGTGCAACCGACACATGAAGTTCACAAAGCTCCTTGAGCGCGCCGAAACGCTGGGCTGCGCGCTGCTCGTGACCGGGCACTATGCGCGCATCGAAGAGGAGAACGGGCGCTACACGCTCAAAAAAGCGCTCGACCCCGCCAAGGACCAGAGCTATGTGCTCTACATGCTCACGCAGGCGCAGCTCGCGCACATCCGCTTTCCGCTGGGCGCGCTCTCCAAGACCGAGGTGCGCGCGCTGGCGGTCGCGAACGGTTTTTCGAACGCCCACAAGCAGGACAGCCAGGATCTCTGCTTCGTGCCGGACGGCGACTACCCTGCCGCCATCCGGCGCCTGACCGGTCGCGCGCCGGTGCCCGGCGATCTTGTGGACGCCGCCGGCCATGTGCTTGGCCGGCACAAGGGCGTGGAGCATTACACCGTCGGCCAGCACAAGGGGCTGGGCCTTTCGACCGAGGAGCCGCTGTATGTGCTTTCGGTCGACGCGGCGGCCAACACGGTCACGCTGGGTAAAAACGAGGCGCTGTTCCGCACATCGGCATCCGTTGAGGCGGTCAACTGGGTGGCCGGCGCCGCCCCCGCCGGGCCGGTGCGCTGCGCGGCCAGGGTGCGCTACCGGCAAGCCGAGCAGCCGGCGACGGTCACGCCCACCGGGCCGGACACGGCGGTGCTGGAATTCGACGCCCCGCAGCGCGCCATCACGCCGGGGCAGGCCGCCGTTTTTTACGACGGCGACATCGTGCTGGGCGGCGGTAAAATCGTATAAACACACTGAGCGGGCGGGGCCGTCGGCCCCGCCCGCTCAGTGTGTCAAAAAAAACGCAGGCAAGCATCCACCTGCGGCGGCCTGGGGGCAGGCCGCCCTGCGACCATAACGGTGGCATGCGGGATTTGGCGGGCTCTTTTTCGGCACGCCGCAAAAGATCCGTTTTTTCAGTCGTTTTTGTGCCGGTGCAGCCAAAGGCAGAGCCCTGCGCAGAGCAGCGCGTAGCAAACAAGCGCCAGCACCCCGTCATAGAGGCTGTTGTGCGGGAAATAGTGCCCCGGCTGCCCCGCCGCGGCGCCGATGGCAAAGCCCGCCAGCAGTCCGGAGAGCGGCAGCAGCACCATCCAGGCCACCAGCACCGCGACGGCGGCGATGAACTTGCGCTTTGTCTGCCTGCGGCGGCTCTCCCCCACCGGCCAGCGGCCCAGGCACACCTTGAAAGCGACAACGGCGGCGATCTGCACGGTAAAGGCCAGCAGCATCCAGAGCAGCTTTTTCTCATAAAACCAGTTGGCCGCCTGCCAGACCGCCGCCGTGGCGATGACCCCGACGGCGATGAGGAACGCCGCGTCCAGCTTGCGGCGGGCCTCCAGCGTGGTTTTGGCGTTCTGCACGGCGGGGGTATCGGCGTCGCTGGCGTATGCGTCGTTCAACAGGTAGTCGATGGAGACGCCGAACAGCCGGCTGATCCCGAGCAGATTGGGGGCGTCGGGCAGTACCTCGCCGTTCTCCCAGCGGGAGACGGCCTGGCGTGAGACCTGGAGCAGCTCGGCCAGCTGCTCCTGCGAGAGGTTCTTTTGGCGGCGCAGGTCGGTGAATTTTTCGGCAAATGTCATGGGGAAGCCTCCTTTTTATTTGGTGCTTCCAGCGTAGCAGAACAACGCGCGCCGCGCCAGCACGAACCTGCTGCAGGGCCGCCATCTTGGGCGTCATGCCCGCCATCTTGCGTTACATGGCCACCTTTTGCGCGTCTGTGCGGCGTTTTATCGGTCGGGCTCGCAGTCCAGGATGCCGGGGATGTCCTCCCATGTTTCGCGCCGCTCGTCATACTGCCGCGCGAGCCAGGCCGCGGCGGCGTCCAGCCCCTGCTGGTCGGGCGAGAAATCCGCGCGGGTATATTTTTCCTCGGCGGTGTGCTCGAGGCTCCACGGCCCCGGCCAGACGGTCACCAGCAGGCGGAAGCGCTCGCTTTCGCCCTCGCCGAGCCTGCCGGTGGCAAGACGGAAGCGCATGCCGCCCTCGGCGCCGGTATAGACGTTGCCGTTTTTGAAATAGAGATACACCGGAAAGCCTGTGAGCATGGCCGCCAACCTCCAAAAAAGCCGCCGGGGCGTCAAAACCACGGCGGTTTGTCAAAAAGAGCGGGTTACGAGGCTCGAACTCGCCACCTTCTGCTTGGGAAGCAGACGCTCTACCGGATGAGCTAAACCCGCATCGTGTGCCTATTATACCCAAGGCGGCGGCGTTTGTCAATGCGGGGCGGGGGATTTTTTTGGCGCGCTCAGGCCTCGCCGTCCAGCGCGGCGCGGGCGGCCTCGATGCGGGCGTTGGCGTCCGCCAGGCGCTGCTCACAGTCGCTGCCGGCGTTGATCAGGCGGGTGCGGTCGCCCAGCAGGATGGTCCAGTATTCGCCGCCGTCATAGAGGAACGTGACCCAGTCATACCCCTCGTATTTCTCGGTGCTGATGGCCGTGACCGTGTAGGTGCCGAGCGGCAGATACCCCACGACATCGTACGGGTCTGCCGAGTAGAAGTACTCCGCCCGCGCGTTGAAAACGCTCAACCGGTAGCCATCCACGGCGCTCATCACCGGGCCGGTGCCGCCGTAGCCGTTGTAGCCCCCGGCCCGGATCGCGGGCAGAAAGTCCTGATAGCTGTAGTCAAGGTCCACGGCGCCGGTCACCCCGCCGACCGTGCCGGAGCCGGTGTACTGCCACATGGCATAGGGCCCCGTGTAGCCGAGCGTGGCACGGTAGTCCGCCACCCACAGCGGATAGGCGGCGAGCGCCGCGGCATCGAGAGAGGTATTGATAAAGTTGGTGTAGCTGTACCAGCCCGCGTAGAATTTGCGCTGATACAGGATGTCCATGGCGAAGCGCACAAGACCCGTCAGCTGCGCGCGGCCCAGCGAGGCAAGGCTGTTGGCCTCGACGTCGACAAAGACGGGGTACTCGAGCTGCAACCCCTCGAGCGCCTGCAAAAACAGCGTCAGCTCGTTGATGACCGCCTGCTCACTGCGGGCATAGGTGTAGTAGTAGGCGCCCACGCGCAGCCCCGCCGCGTGCGCGCCGTTGACGTTTTGCAGAAAATACGGATCCACATACAGCCCGTCACTGTTGGAGGAACCGACCCGCACGATGGCGAACTGCTTGCCGGCAGCCGCCACCTGATCCCAGTTGATGCTGCCCTGATAGCGGGAGACATCGATCCCGGCTTGAAATAGCGCCATTGCCCTGCGCCCCCTCTCCTGCCCGTATGGTATGCGCGGGGCGTGCTGCGTGTGCGCGGCAGCACAAGGGCGGCGTTTGCGGGAGGATGCGGGCCTTGAATCACAAAGGGTTTCCCTGGAACCGTATCTCCAAGCATCGGCTTTTCCCTTATTCTGAACGATAAAGCCGGTCAGGCAGAAAAGCAAAACGAAATGCCGGCGCCGAAAATCTCGCACGAGCGAGATTTTCGGCGCCGGCTGTCTCTACGTCCGCGAGAGGATTCGAACCTCCGGCCTGCCGCTTAGGAGAGCCGCCAGCTTTATGTTGCGTCGTCCTCCGCAGTACCAATTTATATCATTATATCATAACTTTTCCTGCGTTGCAGATGTTATCCCGTACTGTCCCTTCCCTGCTCATTTCAGGGTGTTTTGGCTCGTCATATTAGCAAGCGATTAGCAAGAGCCCCGTCAAAAGGTGTATGTTGCGGTGTAAAAATCATCCTTTTCCGAATGGTTTTATGCGAAAAAATCATTGTTCCCTTTGATATGCGAGATTAACCAAAAATAGGTTATATTTCATCTTGACTTGCGGTGAATAATATGCTACTATATATAGTGTCCGAGAAAGGAGGGCTAACCATGTCATACACCCCGTTTGGAGAGTTTGTGAGGATCCTCAGAATCAAGCACCATCAGGTGATGGGAGATATGGCAAAGCTGCTGAACACATCCACGCCGTTTTTGTCCGCTGTTGAAAACGGTAAAAAGAATGTCCCTTCTGAATGGGTTCCAAAGCTCATCGCCATTTATCATTTAAACGCCAATGAGCAGCAGGAACTGCGCGAATCGATCGAGGAATCAAGGTTACAGTACAAAATCGTCCTTGGGGACGCCAGCGCAAACCGGCGGCGGGCCGCCATGCAGTTCGCACGGTCTTTTGATGAAATGGATGATGAAACCGCACTGAAAATTTTAGAGCTTCTTAAAGGTAAGGAGGATTCCGAGTAAATGGACTACAAGACCAAATCTATAAGCCGAAAAGACCTGCGTCGATGTGCGAAAATAGTAAGACGTTTATTTTGCGTCCCCAGTACCGGCCCCTTTCCTGTTTTGAATGTTCTGGACAGGCTTGGCGATGTTTTTCCGAACTGCAGCTATATCATTGTCGAGGATAAGGCCTTACCGCCGCAGACAATGGCAAGATGTATTCCCAATGATGCCGGCGGTTATACGGTTGAGATCAAGCAGTCCGTCTATGACGGCGCCTATGAAAAACATGTCGGAGCCTTTTTGGGATTTATCTGCCACGAAATATGCCATGTATTTCTTTTCAAAATAGGATTCGTACCCATCTATGAGCGGAGTTTTGCGGACAATATGCTTCCCCCATATTGCAGCGTGGAATGGCAGGCCAAGGCACTATGTGGCGAAGTAATGATCCCATATGAGGAAAGCGCCGGGATGAGCATAGAAGAGATCATGAAAAGCTACCGTTGTTCCAAGGCCTTCGCGGAATGCCGCTGGAAGCAGGAAAGAAGGCGAGTACATTGAAAATATAAAAAATGCACTGTATTGACTGTTGCAGCAATCAATACAGTGCGAGCCTCCGAATATTTCTATTCGTAGTCTGGTCTGATTATTATAGAAAAATTCGGGACAAAAGTCAATAGCTTTGCGCATTTTCTCTAATATTTTCCATTTTTTCGGAAAATATTTTCTGTGCCGCCGAATGTTTCTATTTGTAGTCTGGTAAATTGCATACAGAACACTTCGGGCGGTACAGCCTCAGGGTAAATTTCATTAAAAGGCACCACTATACCCTGTTGACCGTGCCGGATTGGAGGGGACGATCCATGTCCCGTACGATTGCTGCCCGAAGTGGGTGCAAAGATGTTTGGAATGCCTTTATGTGCAGCGGTGCTGCTTACGGTAAGCATGATATTCCGTATTGCCCGACCACCGCAGCCGCGCCGCCGAACCGTGTTATCACATGGGAGGAGGCAAAATCGATTTACAAGGCAAACAGCGGCCACGATTTTCTGGAAGACGCATTTGTCTGCTGGTATGAGGACGATTACAAATTCGACGGGCCGAGGGGGATCTGGCGTGACCCCGCTTCTGCCTTAAAGATCCTACGCCATTTTGCAGGTGCGATCACCCCGGATTTTTCAACCTATCAGGATTTCCCGGAACCGCTGAAACTCTATAACACCTACCGTATGCGGGCATACGGATATTGGCTTGGGAAAAACGGTATCGCTGTCATCAACAATGTTCGTTGGGGAACGCCGGAAAGCTACTGCTATTGCTTTGAAGGCATCCCCACAAACAGCATGGTTGCCATCGGCACCTGCGGCGGCAGCCCCGGAAGAATAAGCGACCGCAAACGATTTGAGAATGGCTTGGACGAGCTCATCAAGAAAGTATCCCCGCACACCGTGGTCGTGTACGGCTCCGCAAACTATCCCTGTTTTGAAAAATTGAAAAAACAGGGCATCCGCATCATCAGCTTTCCCTCCAAAACGGCACTGGCCTTTGAAAGGAGGAAAGCGAAATGAGCAAAGGTTCATCTCATCTTTTTTCTGGCACAAGTGGAGAAGGCAAAGCCCTGATACATGAAACGCTTGCAAAGGGCAAAAAAATATCTCCGGATAAAGTAGTTCTGATTGCACGTGGACCATCTGGAAAAATTGTTTGGCTCGAAACTGGTAATGATAGGTCTGGCTTGAAGCACATTATTGATAAACACGGTCATCAATTCAACGGGCAAGGTATCTCAAATGATGATATTCCTAATTTTGTGCTCGAAGCCTTACACCAAGGGAACGTCGTCGGAACGCAGGGCAAGCGTAATCCACAGACGGTTTATGAATTTATATATCGTGGGAAAAAGTATCGCATTGCCATCCAAGTAAGTGAAAACGGATACATCGTCAGTGCAAATCCAAGAAGTAATAAGGAGTGATAATCATGATCAAAAAAATAAGATTACTTTTAGAGTACAACACCTATTGCCTATGGTTATACGATGAAAACGACGCGATCATCGATAATGAAAACCCGCCCGAGTGGGACGATGATCAAGAGCTTACCAACGCATTTATGGCAGTCAGTGATTTGTACGATACTTTCTTCGTTGATAATGGCAAAGAGTTTTTATTTATTGGTTGCCCGGATGAAAAAACTTACCGCAAATTAGAAGATTTAATATCAAGAGCGGTTGATATTCTTGTGAAAAAGAACAACGGCAAATATATCATTCAAAATGATATTAAGCTATCCGATTTGTTTTGCCAACCGTACGGGGAAGCACCAAAATGACATTACATGATTTTGCTGAAAACTATTATCTGCATGACAGTTTGCTCGATAAAATCGTTTATTCGGAACTCGAGCACACTTTAGTCTTGTATGTTGATTTTGCTTTTTGGATGCAAAAAAAATATCAGGAAAATGAGCCTGAAGTAGGTCCCATTGAAATACGCTTTTCTGGCGTAGAGAAATATCGTGGGCCAAGCACCATTCCGTATAACCAATGCGCTATTTTAGATTGTTTCTATGAGGATGGCGGTATCCATTTGAACTTTGTAAACGAAATAACAGAGGAATACTATGAATCATTTATTCTCTCAAAGGATGTAGCTGTCATATTATAAAAAGCAGGAATCCCTGCTTGAAACCCGATGCTACTCTTTTCGTACTCGTAACAACCGCCTTTTGCGATTAGCAAGAATTTTGGTCATTTAATTTCTGTGATTAGCAAAACGATTAGCCGCGCCTGTTTTTTACAGGCTGTACCCTTGCCGTTCAGCAAAAATGCCGGCGCCGAAAATCTCGCTCGTGCGAAATTTTCGGCGCCGGCTGTCTCTACGTCCGCGAGAGGATTCGAACCTCCGGCCTGCCGCTTAGGAGGCGGCCGCTCTATCCAACTGAGCTACGCAGACAAGCTGTCGACGCAGCTATTATACCGTGTTTTTGCGCCGCTTGCAAGGGGTTTCAGGCATAGCGCTCGATGATGCCGAGCAGGATCTCGACGGCTTTGTCCATCTTTTCGGCGGTGATGCATTCGAACGGGCCGTGGTAGTTGAAGCCGCCGGTGCCGAGGTTGGGGCACGGCAGGCCCTTGTAGCTGAGCATGGCGCCGTCGGTGCCGCCGCGGATGGGGTTCTCGATGGGCTCGAGCCCCGCGGCGCGGATGGCGGCGCGCGCGTTCTCGACAAGATGGAAATGCGGGCGGATCTGCTCGATCATGTTGTGGTAGCTGTCCTTGATCTCCAACTCCACCGTGCCGGGGCCGTAGCGCTCGTTGAGGCGGGCGGCGATGTGGCGCAGCACCGCCTTGCGCTGGTTGAACGCGGCCTCGTCATGGTCGCGGATGATGTAACCCAGCCGCGCGAAGCTGACCTCGCCCATCATGCTGGTCAGGTGGTAAAAGCCCTCGCGGCCCTCGGTGTGCTCGGGGCGGTCGAGCGCGGGCAGGGCGTCGTGGAACTCCCACGCGACGTTCTGCGCGTTGATCATGGCGTTTTTGGCGCTGCCCGGGTGCACCGAGCGCCCGTGCACGGTGACGATGGCCGAGGCCGCGTTGAAGTTCTCGTACTCGATCTCGCCGACATCGCTGCCGTCGACGGTGTAGGCGTAGGCGGCGCCGAAGGCGGGGATGTCAAAATGGTCGGTGCCGCGGCCGATCTCCTCGTCCGGGGTGAACGCGATGCAGAGCCTGCCGTGGGGGCGATCCTCGGTGACGATGTGCTCGAGCGCCGTCATGATCTCGGCGATGCCGGCCTTGTCGTCGGCGCCGAGCAGGGTGGTGCCGTCGGAGGTGATCAGCGTCTGGCCGCGCATGGCGCGCAAAAACGGGAACATCTCGGGGCTGAGCAGCGCGCCGCTGCCCGGCAGGCGCACGGCACGACCGTCGTAGTTGGGGTGGAGCTGCGGCTTTACGTTCTCGCCGCTGGCCTCGTCGGCGGTGTCCATATGGGCGATGAGGCCCAGCGCCCCGGCGCCCTCGTGCCCGGGCGTGGCGGGCAGCGAGGCGTAGACATAGCAGTCCTCGCTGACGCGGGCATCCGCGAGGCCCAGGGCCTTGAGCTCCGCGGCGAGCTGCTCGGCCAAAACGAACTGGCGGGCGGTGGAGGGGCTCGTATCGCTGTGCGGGTCGGAGGTGGTGTGGACTTTCACATAGTTGAGCAGGCGGTCGCAGGCGCGCATAGGGGGCAAACTCCTTTATCTGTTTTCTTCAACATCCATAGCAACGGCATTTTTGCGCCGTGGTCAAATGCCGGGCGCGGCGCGTGTGCGCCGCGAAAGCCAGCGAAGCGGGCGTTCACGGCCTTGCGCAGCAAGGCCGGCGAGGGCGTTATACCATGAGCACAAAGTGCGAATGGTATTGCACATCGCGACCGGTTACCGTGAACGCGAGTGAACGGCGAGGGCGTGGTGCATTTAAAAAAGGCTGTATAATAGCCGCTCTGCGGATATTATACCACAACGCAAAAGATTTTCCAAGCGGTTGGGGTTTTCAAAGTGCAAAATTTGTGGTAAGATAGATTGGATTGTTATAAATACGGGATATCCCGCCCGCAGACCGAACCAAAAAGGAGCCTTTCCATGGCAGACAGCACCTTCTCCGGCAAGACCCTGCTCATCACCGGCGGCACCGGCAGCTTTGGGCACACGGTGCTCAAGCATTTTTTGAAAAGCGACATCGGCGAGATCCGCATCTTCTCCCGCGATGAGAAGAAGCAGGACGATATGCGCCACGACCTGCAGGCCCGCTGCCCGGAGCACGCCGGCAAGGTCAAGTTTTATATCGGCGACGTGCGCAGCATCCAGAGCGTGCGCGACGTGATGCCCGGCGTGGATTACATCTTCCACGCGGCGGCGCTCAAGCAGGTGCCGAGCTGTGAGTTTTTCCCCATGGAGGCGGTGCGCACCAACATCGAGGGCACCGACAACCTGCTGCACGCGGCCATGGAGTACGACGTCAAGCGCGTGGTCTGCCTTTCGACCGACAAGGCCGCCTACCCCATCAACGCGATGGGCATATCCAAGGCGATGATGGAGCACGTCATCACCGCGAACGCGCGCATCTCGGCGCAGCGGGGCGGGCCGGTCATCTGCTGCACGCGCTACGGCAACGTGATGTGCAGCCGCGGCAGCGTGATCCCGCTGTTCATCGACCAGATCCGGGCCGGCGACCCCATCACGGTGACGAACCCCGAGATGACCCGCTTTTTGATGAACCTGGACGAGGCGGTCGAGCTGGTCAGATTCGCCTTTGAGCACGGCGAGCCGGGCGACCTGTTCATCCAGAAATCCGACGCCTCCACGATCGGCGACCTCGCCAGGGCGGTGCAGAAGCTGTTCGGCGATACCGGCATCCGCGTGATCGGCACCCGCCACGGCGAAAAGCTGTATGAGACGCTGATGACCCGCGAGGAGGCCGCCCGCAGCGAGGATATGGGCGATTATTTCCGCGTGGCGGCCGACAACCGCGACCTCAACTACGACAAATACTTTATCAAGGGGCAGGCGCAGCCGGTGCCCGCCGAGGACTACACGAGCCACAACACCCGCCGCCTGGACGTGGACGGCACGGTGCAGAAGATCCTGACCACCGACTATGTGAGGGAGGCACTGGCAGCGCATGGCAAGTGAGCATCCATGCCCGCGCGGCTTGAAAAGCGCGCCCATCCTGATCACCGGCGCCGGCGGCTTTGTGGGGAAAAACCTGACGGCGGCGCTGCGCGCCGCAGGCTTCACGGCGCTTTTGCCGTTCGAGGTGGACGACACCGACGAGACGCTGGCCGCGTACTGCCAAAGGGCCGCGTTCGTCCTCCATCTGGCCGGCGTCAACCGCCCGCTCTCCCCGAACGAGTTCTATGCCGGCAACACCGGCCTGACCGAGCGGCTGCTGGCTCTCTTGGAGGATGCCGGCAACGCCTGCCCCGTGCTGATGACGAGCTCGGTGCAGGCGGCGCTGGACAATGACTACGGAAAAAGCAAACGTCTCGCCGAGGACGCTTTGCTCGCCCACGGGCAGCGCACCGGCGCGCCGGTGTATGTGTTCCGCATGGAGGG
>CANRBN010000026.1 GCA_947628865.1 uncultured Gemmiger sp. | reverse complement strand
TGCAACGAAGATGCAATAGATTTGAGACCGTAGGGCGGGGTCCCCTGACCCCGCCGGGATTTAGTGGGCTCTTTTTACGGGCCTTGCCCCTTACACTTTCCCGGCGCCCTGCTTCAGGATCGTATCGAACCGCGTCAGGAACGCCGTGGTGGTGACGGCGGCGGCGAGGATGTCGCTGACCGGCTCGGCCAAAAACACCGCAAAGACCTTGTCCGGCAGCAGCAGCGGCAGCAGGAAGATGAGCGGGATGAGCAAAATGAGCTTGCGCAGGCAGGCCATGAGCAGGCTGATCTTCGCCTGCCCCAGCGCCATAAAGCTCTGCTGGCAGCTGAGCTGGAAGCCGGTCGAGAAGATGCCCGCCATGTAGATGCGCATCGCCCACGCGGTATAGTCGACGAGCGCCGCGTCGGAGGTGAACAGCGCGGCCACCGCGCCGGGCGCGGCCATCATCAGCGCCCAGAACGCCAGCGCGTACCCCACGCAGACGCCGAACTGCAGCCGGAACGCCCTTTTGACGCGGTCGGTCTTGCCGGCGCCGAAATTGAAGCTGATGAGCGGCTGCCCGCCCTGGCACACGCCCTGCAGCGGCATCATGGCCAGCTGGCTCGCGCTGGTGATGACGGTCATGGCGCCGACGGCGATGTCGCCGCCGTAGCGCGCGAGGCTCGCGTTGAAGCTGACCGAGAGCAGGCTCTCGGTCGAGAGCATCACAAAGGTCGAGATGCCCAGGGCAAGGCACGGCCCGATGACACGCCCCTCCAGCCGCAGATCGCCCGCGCGCAGGCGCAAAAGCGTTTTGGGGCCGGTCAGAAAGCGCAGGATCCATACGGCGCCCACGGCCTGGCTGAGCACCGTGGCGAGCGCCGCGCCCTCGACCCCCAGCCCCAGCACAAAGATGAAGACGGGGTCGAGCAGGATGTTGATCACGGCGCCGATGGCGGTGGTCAGCATGCTGATCCTGGCAAAGCCCTGCGTGGTGATAAAGGGGTTCATGCCCATGACGATGAGCACCGTCACGCAGCCCAGGATGTAGATGCGGCTGTAGCCCACGGCGTAGGGCAGCGTCACGTCGCTGGCGCCGAACAGGCGCAAAAGCGCCGGCGCCGCAAGGCTGAAGCCCACCGTGAGCACCGCGGCAAAGCCCAGCAGCACGCAAAAGCAGTTGCCCAGGATCTTCTCGGCCAGCGCGGTATCGCCCCGGCCCATGGCGATGGCCGCGCGCGGCGCGCCGCCGGCGCCCGCCAGCATCGCAAAGGCGGTGATGAACATCAAAATGGGCGTGAACAGCCCCACGCCGGTCAGCGCGGCGGCGCCCACGCCGGGGATGTGGCCGATGTAGATGCGGTCGACGATGTTGTACAGCAGGTTGATGACCTGCGCCGCCACCGCCGGCACCGCGAGGCCCAGCAGCAGCCTTCCCACGCTGCCGCTGCCAAGATCCCGCTGTGCGCTGCTCTGTGCCATGGTGGTCGCCTCCGTTTGGGCCCGAAAGATCCATCGCCCGCGCGCCGGGCGCGGGCATCCCTATTATACCGCCGCCGCCCGCACCTGCCAAGCCCCGCCGCGCGGCGGGCGGCAAAAAAACTTTGAGTTAGCTATTGACAACTCTAATTAGCCGTGGTAAACTGGCAGACGCAGCAACACGCGCGGCCCGTTCGCCGCCGCGAAAGAGGGGGTTTTGCCTTTGATGCCACTGACGATGGCCAGCCCCGGTGAGGCCGTGACCATCCGCAAGATCACCGGCAGGGACGAGGTCCGCCAGCATTTGGCGGAGCTTGGCTTTGTGGTGGGGCAGGATGTCACGGTCGTCAGCGATCTGGGCGGCAACCTCATCGTGCACGTCAAGGAGAGCCGCGTCGCTCTCGACGGGGCGATGGCCAACCGCGTGCTGATCTAACGCAAGGGGGGAGTTTTGGATGAGGACACTCAAGGATGCCAGGGTCGGCGAGACGGTCACGGTGGCGCGCCTGCACGGCGAAGGCCCCGTCAAGCGCCGCATCATGGACATGGGCATCACCAAGGGCACCGAGCTGTATGTGCGCAAGGTCGCGCCGCTCGGCGACCCGATGGAGCTCAACGTGCGCGGCTATGAGCTGAGCGTGCGCAAGGCCGACGCCGAGATGATCGAGCTCGACTGAACGGCCGGCGGCGCGCCCGGCTTTTTTCACGCCGGCACGTTAGCCGCGGCAAACTGCAATTAGCAAACGCAAACCAACGAGGAGGGAACACCGATGGCTTTGAAGATCGCCCTCGCGGGCAACCCCAACAGCGGCAAGACGACGCTGTTCAACGCCCTGACCGGCTCCAACCAATATGTCGGCAACTGGCCGGGCGTCACCGTCGAAAAAAAGGAAGGCCATTTGAAGGGCCATAAGGACGTCGTCATCCAGGATCTGCCTGGCATCTACTCGCTCTCGCCCTACACGCTCGAGGAGGTCGTGGCGCGCAGCTATCTCGTGAACGAGAAGCCCGACGCCATCCTGAACATCATCGACGGCACCAACATCGAGCGCAATCTCTATCTGACCACGCAGCTCATCGAGCTGGGCATCCCGGTGGTGATGGCCGTCAACATGATCGACCTTGTGCGCAAGAACGGCGACAGCATCGACCTCGCCAGGCTCAGCCGGGAGCTCGGCTGCGAGGCGCTGGAGCTGAGCGCCCTCAAAAACGAGGGCAGCGCCGCCGCCGCCGAGGCCGCCGTCAAGGCCGCCGAGAGCCACAGGCCCGGCGAGCACCCGCATGTGTTTACCGGCAGCGTCGAGCACGCGCTCGCCCACATCGAGGAGTCCATCGAGGGCAGGGTCGACAGGCGCTTTTTGCGCTGGTACGCCGTCAAGCTGTTCGAGCGGGACGAAAAGGTGCAGGCGGAGCTGGCCCTGCCCGCCGACCTTGCCGCCCACATCGACGCGCACATCGCCGACTGCGAGCAGGAGATGGACGACGACGCCGAGAGCATCATCACCAACCAGCGCTACGCCTACATCAACACGGTGGTGGAGCACGCGGTCAAAAAGCACGCCAAGACCGGCGATCTCTCCACCTCGGACAGGATCGACCGCATCGTCACCAACCGCGTGCTGGCGCTGCCCATCTTCGCCGTCGTCATGTTCGCCATCTACACCGTGGCCATGGGCGGCACGCCGATCTCCCTCGGCACCATGGGCACCGACTGGGCCAACGACGTGCTCTTCGGCGAGATGGTGCCGGGCCTGTTTGACAAGCTGCTGCTGAACGCCGCCGGCGAGCCGGTGGTGGCCGGCTGGCTCTACGGCCTCATCCAGGACGGCATCGTGGCCGGCGTGGGCGCGGTGCTGGGCTTCGTGCCGCAGATCCTGGTGCTCAGCTTCCTGCTCGCCATCCTCGAGGATGTCGGCTACATGGCGCGCATCGCGTTCGTGATGGACCGCATCTTCCGCCGCTTCGGCCTCTCGGGCAAGAGCTTCATCCCGCTGCTCGTCTCGAGCGGCTGCGGCGTGCCGGGCATCATGGCCACCCGCACCATCGAGAACGACCGTGACCGCAAGCTGACGGTCATGACCACCACATTCATCCCCTGCTCGGCCAAGATGCCCATCATCGGGCTCATCGCCGGCGCGGTCTTCCACGAGAGCCCGCTCGTCGCGACCTCGGCGTATTTCATCGGCATCGCGGCGGTCGTCGTCTCCGGCATCATGCTCAAAAAGTGCAGGGCCTTCGCGGGCGAGCCGGCGCCCTTCGTCATGGAGCTGCCCGCCTACCATGTGCCCGCCTGGGGCAACATCCTGCGCGCCGCGTGGGAGCGCGGCTGGAGCTACATCAAGCGCGCCGGCTCGGTGATCCTGGTCTCCAGCATCGTGCTGTGGTTTTTGCAGGGCTACGGCTTTGAGAACGGCGCGTTCGGCGCCGTGACCGACAACGATGCCTCGCTGCTCGCCATGCTCGGCAGCGCCGTCGCGTGGCTGTTCTACCCGCTCGGCTGGGTGGGGGCGAACGCGTGGAAGTTCACGGTGGCCACCATCACCGGCCTCATCGCCAAGGAGGAGGTCGTCAACACGTTCGGCGTGCTCTACCGCTACGCCGGCGAGGCCGACCTGCTCGAGGATTCGCGCGATATCTGGGCCGCCGTCGGCGCCGACCTCGGCCCCGTGACCGCCTACAGCTTTATGATCTTCAACCTGCTCTGCGCGCCCTGCTTTGCGGCGATGGGCGCCATCAAGCGCGAGATGAACAACGCCAAATGGACGTTCGCCGCCATCGGGTATATGTGCGGGTTCGCCTACTGCGTCTCGCTCATCGTCTACCAGCTGGCCGGGCTGTGCACGGGCGAGACAGGGTTTGGCGTCTTCACCGTCGCGGCGCTGGCGCTGCTGGCCGGCATGCTGTATCTCTTGTTCCGGCCCGCGCCCAAATTCGACGCGCACCACAGTGTTTCCAGCGTGGCGGCCGCCGGTAAGTGAGCGCGGAAAAGGAGGGAGCCGAATGTTGGCATTTTTGGGCCCCGATGTGGCCACCGTGGTCGTTGCGCTGGCCGTGTTCAGCGTCTGTCTGGGCGTCCTTGGCCGCATGGCCGTCAGCCGGCACCGCCAAAAGCAGAGCGGCTGCCCCGGCGGCTGCTGCGGCTGCCCGCGCGCCGGCGCCTGCCACCCGCAGGCCGACGAAAAATAACGCAAAAAAGCCCGCGCCCGACGCGTATGCGTCGGGCGCGGGCCAGCGTGTCAAAAAAGAGCCCACCAAATCCCGGCGGGGTCAGGGGACCCCGCCCTACGGTCTCAAATCTATTGCATCTTCGTTGCAAACGTAGGGCGGCCTGCCCTCAGGCCGCCGCAGGGAGATGCTTGCTTATGGTTTTTCGACGGTCTGCCGCGCCCGACGCCCCGCGGCGGGCGAAAGAACCGTTGGCAAGCCTTTTTCACGGCTTTATGGGGGCGCGGTCACGGCTTTTCCAGGCGGTAGCCGAGATCCAAAAGGCACTGGATGGTCTGCGCGGCGGTGCGGCGGTCGTACAGCTTTTCGCTTTCCGGCAGCTCGCTGTAGGGCACAAGGCACGGATGGGTGCGGGCGTCGTCGTCGCGGCGGGGGCCGTAGCGCCAGCCCTCGGCCAGGCGGCCTGCGGCCCAGGTATCGTGCACGGTCTCGGCGATGTGCTCCATCGCCGGCCGCAGCGCGGCGGGCAGGTCGCCGGGCTCCACGGCGGGGGGATGCGGGTCATACATGGCGTTCACCTCACGGCTTTTGGGCGGGCGGGGCGTTGTGGTCGAACATGGCGCTCCAGCCCTTGTTTTCGTCGGCCATCTGGGCCTCGCTCATCTCGACCAACAGCTGGAACGCCTCCTCCTCGCTGTGGCCGGCAAAGGGGCCGCAGTGCGCATAGTACTGGTGCAGGCAGGCGGTCAGCCGGCTGGCGTTCAGGCGGTATTTCGTCCACAGATCCTTGGCGTTGAACAGCACCTGCACGCTGGTCAGGATGGTGGTGGTGGCGGAGAGCAGCGTGATGATGAGCTTGGGCACGATGTCCGACGGCATGAACACCGACACCACCGGCACCAGCGCGCTCGCCACGATGGCCGCGATGGAGATGCGGTAGTAGATGTTTTTGTTGTACTGGCTCTTGCTCTCGTAGTAGGCGATCTGATCCTCGATGCGGCGGCGGATATAGATCTCGCGCTCGTCGGCCTGGCCCTGGTAGGCGGCGCCGATGGAAACGGTCTCAGGCATGGCGGTCTTCCTCCTCGTTTTGGCAATAGAGCTTTCTGCCGATGCGGTACACGCGGAACGGCGCCGTGAAGCGCCCGGCCTCGTCGAGGAACGTGTACAGCGTGATCTCTTCGTCGCTGGTCATGCCGAAGCCGTCCTCGTCGGCCCAGTAGCGCCCGTCCGGCTGTATCTGCCACAGCATCCTGTGCCGCCCGTCCGGCATCCGCGTGAACTCGGTGCGGTACTGCACCCGGGGCGCCGGCTGGAGCGCCGGCATGTGCGGGTCGGTCCTGTCAAGGCCGGGGAAGCCGCAGATGCGCCCGCCGCCGTCGATGACGGTGCGGCGGATGCCGCGCGCGGGATGCAAAAACACGACCTTGCATTCCTCATGCCCGGCACCGAAGCTGACATACTCGCTCAGGTGCGGCCCGGCGTCCTCGTCCGGCGGCTGCGGGCCGGCGGAACAGGCCCGCCGGAAGTGATCCAAAAGCGACACGGGCGGCACCTCCCATACATGGTATCGTCATTTATTGTAGCATACGGCCCGGCTGCCGTCAAGGCGCCAGCAGGGCGCGGGCGCGGGCGGCGAGTGCTGCCGCATCCAAAACCGGGAAAAGGCGCGGCGCGTGGCCCTCGCTGTATGCTCCGTTGCGGAAAGCCAGCTCCCTGCCGGCGGGCAGGTAACACAAAAGATCCTCCCACAGGCCCTGCTGGCAGGCGTCGTCCAGGTCGATGCACAGCCCCGGCAGCGTGCCGGACGGATCGCTGATGTAGAGATCATGGCCCGCCTCGTCCGTCTGGAGCAGCGGCGACCAGGGCGCAGGCAGCGCCGGCAGATCCACCGTCAGGCGCACGGCGCCGGATCCCGTGTCCACCACATAGAGGGTGCCGTCGGGCAGAAAGGCCAGCAGCACGCGATCCGCATCGGCAAAGCGCAGCAGCGTGCGGGCCGGGACGTCGACACCGGGCAGCCGCGCCAGCGTGCGGGAGCTGCCGTCCGTCAGGTCAAACAGGCGGCAGGTGCCGCCCCGCTCCAGTACGGCAAAGCAGGGGCGGGTATCGCCCACGCACAGGCTGGTGTTGTAGGCGGCGTCTGCAACGGGCAGGATCTGCCACTGAGCCGCTGCCGTATCAAAGGCGGCCCAGCAGGTACCGCCGTCCCCGATCGTGAGCCCGGTGGTCACAGCCCAGCCGTTTCCACCGATGGCCAGCGGCCCGCCGTCCAGCTGCACCCCTTGCGGCGGTTGGGCATCCAAGGCCTGCCGCGGATCGAGCGCAAACCGCAGCTTGAACGCCGGCCCGGCCTCATCGCTGCTCTCCAAAAATGCCAGCCAGGCGAACCAGGGCGTCTCGCCGCCGTCCGGCGTGACCATGCCCCGTGCCACCTGATCTACCTGCGGCAGCAGGCCGGTCAGCGTGTACAGCTGCCCGTCGGCGGTGTCGAGCCAAAGGCCGACGGTGTCGGTCTTTGTGGTGCACAGCAGCAGCCCGTCCCCGGTCAGGCCGAACGGGCGCACGTCGTAGGGCAGGGTGAAGTGCTGGTAGGTAAAGGCCTGCGCCGTTTGCAGAGTTGCGTCATACAGATAGAGCGAATCTCCGTCTCTCGAGGTCTCGATTGCCGCCAGCTGCCCGTCCGCCCCCAGCGGGTACAAACAGACGCCGGCGGCCAGCGCGGTCTTGTCCGGCGCCGGCATCGGCAGCAGGCGGTATTCGTCATCACCCAGCACGCGGTACAGCCACGCCGTGCGAACGTCAGATTCCGGCAGCAGGCAGAGGGTCGGCGCCGCCCCTGCCGCCGCCGCGGCGCGCAGCGCGGGCGCGGTGCGGAACAGGATCTCACAGCCGTAGCGGCCCACGCTCAGCTTGGGCACCTGCGCGACCACACCGTTTGCAAGCGCGGTAAAAAGCCCGCCGTCCCCGTCCGGGTACGCGCACAGTGCGGCGCTCTCCAACGTGGCCTGCGGGGTCAGGCTGCCGTTGAGCAGATCGATATGGCAGATGCCGGTGTCAAGGAGCAAAAGGGCATTCACCGTGTCCAGCACGGTCAGAAGCGGCGTCTGGGTCGCGTCGATGTCCCACGGCAGCGTGCCGGCGGCGTCATACGCCCGCGTGCCGTCGTCGACGTCCAGGCGCTCCACCCAAACAGGGTCGCCGGCGCTGCGCCCGTCCACATGCAGCAGCACGAGATCCCGTCGACCGCAGAACAGCCCGCACAGGCTGTTAAAGTACGTCAGGTTCGGGTATTCCTGCCGCCAGGTCAGCGTCAGGCCGTTCAGGAGGCCCGCATAGACCGCCTGCCAGCCGCTCTCGCCGGGGGTATCCCGATCCTCTACCAGCAGCGCCCAACGTGTGCCGTCCCCGCTGAACAAAAAAGTCTCCCGCATGATGTCCAGCGGCCCGCCGTAGGGCAGAGCCAGCGTATCGAGGTGCGTGCCGCTCCACAGATCCCACGTCACCGCCAGCAGACCCTCCGCGCCGGGAAGTGGATGGTAAACGGCGGCCAGCGTGTGCCCGTCCGGCAGGATCGCCCAGCTGTGGACGGTGTCGAACCCATCGACCGGCTTACTGACTTTCCAGTCGGCCAGCACCTGGCCGGTGTCCATGTCCAGCAGCTCGACCTCATTGGTAAATGCGTACAAAAACGCTTCCTGACCGTCCTGCCAGGGCACAAAGGCGGTAAAGGCGTATCGCGTCAGCAGATGGCCGCGCGGCTGGCTCCACAGCAAACGGGAGCTGGCGGTATCGTAGCAATGCAGGGTCTCGGCAGAGTAATCCAACAGGATCAGGCGGCTGCCGTCATCGCTGAGCCAGGCGGCTTCGATGTCAAATTCCGCGCGCAGGATGCCGCCGGTGCGCATGGCGTCCGTTCGGTACAGGTAGAGCGCGTCAGCCAGCGCCTGCTCGGCGGCGGCGTGGGTGGAGCGATCCTCGCCCGCAGCAGGCAGCCCGTCCAGTGCCGTCTGGATGGCCGTAAAGCGGTCGCCGCTTGCCAGCTGCTGCTCACTGAGCAGCGCCAGCGCGCGGGATTCGTTCCGCTGAGCCTGCGCCTCGCTGGCCAGCGCGCGCTGCTCGTTTTGCTGTGCCAGGCGCATCTGGCGCGATATTTCCCGGTTGCGATCCAGCAGCATCACGGCGAATGCCGCGGCCACGACCGCCACCGTCCCGGCGGCGGCCAGCGCCCGCCGCTGGCGGTACTGGCGCGCGCGCTGGCGCAGCGTATCGTACGGGCAGTGCAGCAGCGCCGCCATCAGGCGCAAAAACTCGCCGCGCAGGCGGCGCAGCACCCGCAGGCGGTGCGGCAGCAGATGCTCGAGCGGCGTGAAAGGGTTGGTCTCGTCGGCTATGTTGGCGGCCAGCGGCTCCACCTGCTCCACGACCGTCACGCCGTCCGCGGCATAGATCTCGGTCAGCCGTTTGGGAAAGGAGATGTCCTGCGTGCCGGCGGCCAGCACCGCCAGCACATGGTCCCGGTCATGGCTGCGCAGAAAATACTCGATCTCGCGATCCACCCAGATGGACTGCGGCGTGTCCGGCGAGCAGATCACGATGAGGAACGCCGCGTGATCCAGCGCCTCGCGCAGCTCGGTGGTCAGATCGCTGCTCAGGGGCAGCTCGTCCCGGTCGCGGAAGACGCGGCCAACGGTCTTTTGCCCGCCGTGCCGCAGCTCCTTCGGCACGCGGTAGTGCTCGATCAGGCGGTGCAGGCGGGCGGCCACCGCCGTGTCCAGCGGGCGGTGGCGGTAGCTGATGAAAGCGGCGTAGTCCCCGGTCACGGCGGCACCCCCTTTTTTGACGTCCCCTTGCCGCTCAGCCCAGCGCGGCGATCATGCGCTCCACGATGGCGGTGGCGGTGTCCGCATACCGCTGCACGGAAAACTCCGTCAGCTTGTGGGGGGAATCGTCGGCGTTGTCGCTCATCGCGCGCAAAACCAGGCTCGGCACGCCGTTGCGCGCGGCCACCTGGGCCACGGCCGCGCCCTCCATCTCGACACAGTCGGGATGGCATCTTTCAGCGATGGCCGCCTTGGTGGCCGCGTCGCCGATGAACCGGTCGCCGGTGGCGATGCGCCCGGCGATGGCCGTGACGCCCAGCGCCCTGCAGGCGTCCAGCGCGGCGGCGAGCATGGCGGGGTCGCCCTCGTAGGCCTCGAGATAGGGCGCGCTCTCGGCCAGCATGCGCAGCTCGGCGTCGTGGTAGAACACCGTTTTGCCCACGACGACGTCGCCGATGCCGATGGCGCTCGACATGTTGCCGGCGATGCCGGAAAAGAGGATGCGCTCCGCCCCGTACCGCGTGATGAGCACCTGCGTGGTCGAGGCGGCGTTCGCCTTGCCCATGCCGGCGCAGCAGACGACGAGCCTTTGCCCGTGCAGCGCGCCGAGATGATAGGTGACGCCGGCGCAGGTCTGCGCCGTCACATCGGTGAGCTTTTCACACAGCGCGCGCACCTCGATGTCCAGCGCGCCCATGATGCCGTAAACCATGCCGGGCCTCCTTTATACGTTGAACAGAAATTCGATGACGTCGCCGTCCTGCACCACATAATCCTTGCCCTCGGTGCGCTGCAGGCCCTTCGCCTTGACGGCGGCATAGTCGAACCCGGCGGCGGCGAGGTCGTCATACGCGATGACCTGCGCGCGGATGAAGCCGCGCTCGAAATCCGAGTGGATCTTGCCGGCCGCCTGCGGGGCTTTGGTGCCGCGGCGGATGGTCCAGGCGCGGCACTCCTTTTTGCCGTCGGTCAAAAAGCTGATGAGCCCCAGCAGCGCGTAGCTTTGCCGGATGAGGTTGTCGAGCCCCGTGGCCGTGATGCCCATCTCGGACAGGAACGCGAGCTTTTCCTCCTCGCTGGCGCCGGCCAGATCCTCCTCGGTCTTGGCGCAGATGGGCATGGCCGCGGCGCCCTCGGCGGCGGCGCGCTGCGCCACCAGCGGCCAGTAGGGGTTTGCGTCCAGCCCGCCGAGCAGGTCGTCCTCGCCGACGTTGCAGGCGTAGATGACCGGCTTTGCCGAGAGCAGCCCCAGCTCCTTTCGCAAAAGGGCCTGCGCGTCGTCGCCCTCGTCGAAGGAAAAGGTGCGGGCGGGCTTCTCGGCCTCCAGGTGCGAGGCCAGGCGCTCGAGCACCGCCGCCTCAGCCGCGGCGGCCCTGCTGCCGGTCTTGGCGGCCTTCTGCTGGCGGGCAAGGCGGTTCTGCACCTGCTCGAGGTCGGCAAGGATCAGCTCGAGGTCGACGGCGTCGATGTCGCGGAGGGGGTCTACGCGCTCGGGCTTGTTGACGTCCTCGACGATGTGGACGATGTTGTCGTCCTCAAAGCAGCGCACGACGTGCACGAGCGCGTCACACTCGCGGATGTGGCCCAGAAATTTGTTGCCGAGCCCCGCCCCCTGCGCGGCCCCCTTGACGAGGCCCGCGATATCGACGAACTCGACGGCGGCGGGCGTTTTTTTGGCGGTCTGCCAGACCTCGGCCAATTTGTCCAGCCGCGCGTCCGGCACCGCGACGGTGCCGGCGTTGGGCTCGATGGTGCAGAACGGGTAGTTGGCCGCCTGCGCGTTGGTGGTCGAGGTGATGGCGTTGAAAAGCGTGGACTTGCCCACGTTGGGCAGCCCGACGATGCCTAATTTCATCGGTCTTCACGTCTCCTTACGGGTCGTTCACAGATACCGCACCGTTTCGTCCAGCGGCTTGCGGCTTGCGTGGTTGGGCAGCGGGCCGGCGCCGGGCGCGGCGTGGCCGAGGTCGAGCAGCATGAGCAGCGCCTCGTTCTTGGGCAGGCCGAGCGCGGCGGCGAGGGCGTCGGGGTCAAAGTTGTTGAGCCAGCAGCTGTCAAGCCCCGCGTCCCGCGCGGCCAGCAGCATGTGCGTGGCGACGATGGCGGCGTCCTCGGCGCCGGAATCGTGCCGCCCGCCGGGGTAGGTGTATACGTTCGTCTTGTCGTACGCCACGGCCAGCACGGTGGGCGCGCCGTAGCGGCAGGGCGTGGCGGCGTCGACCCTGGCCAGCGCCGCGGCGCTCTCGAGCACATAGACGCGCTGCTCCTGCAGATTTTTGGCCGTCGGCGCCAGGCGCCCGGCCTGTAAAACGGCGTCGAGCTGCTCCCGGCTGACGGGGCGCCCGTCGAACCGTTTGCAGGAATAGCGATCCCGGATGACCTCGGTGAATTCCATCGCGCGGTGCCTCCCTTTTTTGTGTACAGGAGCAGTATAGCACAAAACGGCGCCCTTGTCAGCGTTTTTTGCGGTGGACATTTTGCCGCCGGCGCGGTATCATGGTAAAAAGCGCCCGCCTGTTCTTACTTTTTCCACAATTACCCTGTATAATAAAGGCACACGCTGCGAAAGGGAGGCCCCGACCATGCCGAATGAAAAGATCCTCGTCGTCGACGACGACAAAAATATCTGCGAGCTGCTGCGCCTGTACCTCGTCAAGGAAGGCTACGCCGTGACGCTTGCCTACGACGGCGCCGCCGCCCTGACGGAATTTGAGCGCAGCCACCCCGACCTTGTTTTGCTGGACGTGATGATGCCCGGCATCGACGGCTGGGAGGTCTGCCGCAAGATCCGCGCCAACGACAAAACGCCCATCATCATGCTCACCGCCAAGGGCGAGACCTATGACAAGGTGCTGGGCCTCGAGCTCGGCGCCGACGACTACATCGTCAAGCCCTTTGACGCCAAGGAGGTCACCGCCCGCATCAAGGCGGTGCTGCGCCGCTGCGCCGCCCGGGAGGAGGACAGCAAGGGCGTCTACGATTTCCCCGACCTGCACCTCGACATGAACCGCTACGAGCTCAAGGTCAAGGGAAAGGTGGTCGAGGCGCCGCCCAAGGAGCTGGAGCTGCTGGCGTGCCTGGCCAGCCACCCCAACCGCGTCTACACCCGCGACCAGCTGCTCGACGAGGTGTGGGGCTTTGAATACTACGGCGATTCCCGCACCATCGACGTGCACGTCAAGCGCCTGCGCGAAAAGCTGGAGGGCGCGTCCGACCTGTGGAACCTCAAGACGGTGTGGGGCGTGGGCTACAAGTTCGAGGTCAAGGAATAAATGGCGCGCAAAAGCATCCGCGGCGCGTTCTTCTCCGGCATCGCGGTCACGCTGCTGCTGGGGCTCGCGCTGATGTGCGGCATCCAGACGGCGCTCTCCGGCATCTACTTCGCGCGGGAGCGCCGCGCCGCGCTCACCGGCGTGCTCAACGGCGCCGCCATCCTCAGCGAGCGCTTTGCCGGCGAGGGCACGAACGTCACCCTGCCCGACATCGACGCCGCCCTCCTGGAGAACGCGCGCGAGCGCTACGGCCTGTTCGAGACGGCGGTGGGCGCCGTCGTCTTTGTGGCGGACAGGCAGGGCCGCGTGGTGCTGCACACCGGCAGCGAGGACGCCTTTGCCGGCGCCGCCGTGCCCGCCGCCCTGCGCGAGAAAATGGACGCCGGCGCCGACGTGTTCGAGCAGAGCGACCTCGGCGGCGTGTTCAGCGGGCGCTATTACGCGGTCGGCAGGGCGCTGCGCGTCGGCGGCGGGCAGGGGTATCTCTTCGCCGCCACCACGATGGACGCCCTGGGGGACTATATCGGCGACACGCTCAAGATGTATCTGTTCTCGGCGGGGCTGATGCTGCTGTTTTCCGGCGTGCTCACGCTCGTTTTGACCGACCGCGTCACGGCGCCCATCAAGGGCATCAGCGCGGCGGCGCACCGGCTGGGCGGCGGGGATTTCACCGCCCGCGCCCCCGTCGACGGCTGTGAGGAGCTGGCCGATTTCGCCGCCACGTTCAACAACATGGCCGCCCGCCTGCAAACCATCGACAACGCCCGCGGGCAGTTCATGGGCAACATCGCGCACGAGCTGCGCACCCCGATGACCACCATCAAGGGCTTCATCGACGGCATGCTGGACGGCACCATCCCGCCCGCCGAGCACGCGCACTATCTGGCCATCGTCTCGGAGGAGACGGGGCGTCTGGCGCGCCTTGTGCAGAACATGCTGGACATCACCCGCCTCGAGGCCGGCGAGGTGCCCATCCGCGCGCGGGAGTACGATATCTGGCAGTCGGTCAACGGTGTGGTGCTCGCCGACGAGCAGCGCATCGAGGACGGTCGTATCGACATCCAGGGCCTGGGCGAGGGGCGCCGCACCGTCTACGCCGACCCCGACCTTGTGCAGCAGATCGTGTACAACCTTGTGGACAACGCCATCAAATTCACGCCGCCCGGCGGCGTCATCCGGTTCGAGGCGGTGGCCGGGCAGGGCGTGGTGGGCCTGAGCGTGGAGAACACCGGCGCCGGCATCGCGCCCGAGGCGCTGCCCTATGTGTTCGAGCGCTTTTATAAGGAAGACCGCTCCCGCGGGCTGAACACGCGCGGCGCGGGGCTGGGGCTGCACATCTGCAAGGTGTTGGCCACGCTGCAAAACGGCGGCATCCGCGTCGAGAGCGAGGAGGGCGCGTGGACGCGCTTCACCCTCACGCTGCCCGCCGCGGCGCCGCCGGCGCCCGCGCTGCCCGAGACCGGCAAAAGGAAAAAACGCGGCCACCGTGCCGCCAGGGGGGACTAGACCGTGCAATACCGTCAGGACAGGGCCGGGCACAAGCTCTCGATCTTGGGCTACGGCTGCATGCGCTTTGCGCGCAGGGGCGGCGGCATCGACCTTGACAAGGCCGAGCAGGAGCTGCTCGCGGCCATCGGCGCCGGCGTCAACTATCTCGACACCGCCTACATCTACCCCGGCAGCGAGGCCGCCGTGGGCGAGATCCTCGCGCGCAATTCGCTGCGGGACAAGGTGTTTCTGGCCACCAAGCTGCCGCAGTATCTCGTGCGCTCCGCCGCCGACCTTGACCGCTATTTCGCCGAGCAGTGCCGCCGCCTGCGCACCGACCATATCGACTTTTACCTCATGCACATGCTCACCGACATCGCCGCCTGGCACAAGCTGGAGGCGCTGGGCGTGCGCGAGTGGATCGCCGCCAAGAAGGCCGCCGGGCAGATCGGGGCCATCGGGTTTTCGTTCCACGGCGGCACCGCGATGTTTTTGCAGCTGCTCGAGGCCTACCCCTGGGATTTCTGCCAGATCCAGTACAACTATCTCGACGAGAACAGCCAGGCGGGCCGCGCCGGGCTGGAGGCCGCTGCAGCCAGGGGGCTGCCGGTCATCATCATGGAGCCGCTGCGCGGGGGCAAGCTCGTCAACATGCTGCCCCGGGCGGCCAGGGAGCTGTTCGCCGCCGCGCCGCATGGCTGGAGCCCGGCCGAGTGGGCGCTGCGCTGGCTGTGGGATCAGCCGGGCGTGACCTGCGTGCTCTCGGGCATGAACAGCCTTGCCATGGTGCGGGAGAACTGCCGCATCGCCGCCGACGCCCGCCCCGGGGCGCTTTCCGCCGACGACCAGGCCCTGCTGCAAAGGGTCAGGGCGGCCATCGAGCGCGATGTCAAGGCCCCCTGCACCGGCTGCGGCTACTGCATGCCCTGCCCGCAGGGCGTGGATATCCCGCAGACCTTCCGCTGCTACAACGAGATGGCCATCGAGAACCCCGGCGCAGGCCGGCGCGAGTACTGGCAGGTGGTGGCGCTGCGCAAGGACACCGCCTTTGCCGACAAATGCATCGGCTGCGGCAAATGCGAGAGCCACTGCCCGCAGCACCTGCCCATCCGCGCCCTGCTCAAGGAGGCCGACAAAGCCCTGCGCCCGCCGCACTACCGGCTGGCCGGCGCGGTCGCCCGGCGGTATCTGTTCGGCAGGGCCGCCAAATAAAAAACAAACGGCAGACCGTCAAAACATCCCCCTGCGGCGACCGCCCGTCGCTTGCAACGCAGATGCGATGGATCTGAGACCGCAGGGCGGGGCCCCTGACCCCGCCGGGATCTGAAAAAACCGATTTGATACGCCGCGCACCCCCGACCGAACGGCCGGGGGTGCGCAGCGTGTCGAGGAACTCGACACGCTCAAAAGAGGGGCTTTGCGCACGGCGGGCCATGCCCGCCGCCTGCCAAAATATTTTGTCAAAAATATTTTGGCAGGGC
>CANRBN010000025.1 GCA_947628865.1 uncultured Gemmiger sp. | reverse complement strand
GGGGTGCAGGCGGTCTGGCGCAGCCAGCGTAGCCGAACCCCTCTTTTGCAGCGTGTCGAGTTTCTCGACACGCTGCCGCGCCGCCGTGCTTTTGCACGGCGGCGCGCAGCGTATGGCGTATAAAAAGCGGCTCAATCGCTCACATAGGGCATGAGCGCCATGGTGCGGGCCCGCTTGATGGCCACCGTCAGCTCGCGCTGATGGAAGGCGCAGGTGCCGGTCACACGGCGGGGGATGATCTTGGCGCGCTCGCTCACATACTTGCGCAGGCGGGGCAGATCCTTGTAGTCGATGTGCTTGATGCGGTCAACGCAGAAGCTGCACACCTTTTTGCGGCCACGGTGCATGGGCCGACCGGAATGTTCAACAGGCATGGTTCAAACCTCCTTTAAAACAGGATGTGTTCATGTTTTGTCAGAACGGCAGGTCGCCCTCGTCCTCAATGAGCGCAAAGTCGTCATTGCTGCCGGCGGAATAGCTGGCGGCCGGGGCCTGCTGCTCGCTGGGGCGGGGGGCATAGCTCTGCTGCGGGGCAGGCGCATAGTCCTGCTGGGGGGCGGCGGAGCCGTAGCCCTGCGCAGGCGCGCCCTGGTTGTTGGCGGCGGGGTTCTGGGAGCGCGGCCCGGTAAAATTCACGTTGTTGGCCACGACCTCGACCGCCTTGCGGTTGTTGCCGTTTTTGTCCTGGAAATTGCGGGTCTGCAAACGCCCGTCCACCGCGATCAGGCTGCCCTTGGCAAAATACCGGCAGACGAACTCCGCCGTCTGGTTCCAGGCGACGACGTCAATAAAATCCGCCTGGGTCTGGCCGTTGGCATCGCGGCGGCCACGGTCACAGGCCACACAGAAAGAGGCCACGCTGTGGCCATTGTTGGTCTGGCGCAGCTGCGGATCCGCCACAAGGCGGCCCATGATGGCGACAACATTCAGCATTGCAGTGTTCTCCTCTTACTCTTCGGGCTCGGCAACAACGATGCTGCGCAAGACGCCCTCGGTGATGCCGTAGATGCGCTCCAGCTCGGCGGGGAAATCCGGCTCGCTGGTGAACTTGATCACCGTGTACATGCCTTCGGTCTCGTCCTGGATGGGGTAGGCGAGGCGCCGTTTGCCCCAATCGTCGACAGAGTCGATGGTCCCGTGCTCCGCGATCAGGCTCTTGAACTTCTCCACCAGGGCGGCGTTCGCTTCCTCATCGGCGGCAACTTTGGTGACCAGCATGGTTTCGTACTTGGCCATGGTACTGTACACCTCCTTTTGGACATATGGCCCCGCCGCTTGCGGGCGGAGCAAGGAAAGCTATCCCAATGCGGGAAAATAGCAACTTATTATAGCAAACGCGGGCGGGCTTGTCAAGCCCGCCCGCCGCAGCGTGTCAAGAAAGATCGCTGCCAGATCCCGGCGGGGCCAAAGGCGCAGGGCGCACTGGTGGGGCCCCCGCCCTGCGGCCCTGAATCCTGCATGGCACCGTTATGGACGCAGGGCGGCCTGCCCCCAGGCCGCCGCGGCAAAAAACGGTTCAGTCCGCCTGCAGGCCCACGCTGGCGGCAAACCGCAGGAAAGCCGCCTGCCCGGCCTTGTCCTGCTTGAACACGCCGGCGTCCTCGAGCACATGGCTGAACACGGTGCCGATCTCGTCGCGCAACGCGGCCTCGGCGGCGGGGCGCGCCATCTGCGTGCCGTATTTGGCGACGAGGCCGTCGATCCAGTCGGCATGCACGGCCAGCGGGCTGTTTTTGGCGCGGGCGGTGTTTTTGGCCTGGCCGGTCAGGATGTCCGCGATGGCGGCGCTCTGCTCCTTGAGGCGCGCGGGCAGGATGGCCAGCCCCATCACCTCGATGAGGCCGATGTTCTCCTTTTTGATGTTGTGCCACTGCCTGTGCGGGTGGTAGATGCCGTCGGGGTATTCGTCGCTCGTGCGGTTGTTGCGCAGCGCCAGATCCAGCACATACCCCTGCGCCGGGTCGTGGTGCAGGATGGGCGTGACGGTGTTGTGCGGCGTGCCGTCGGCCTCGGCGGCAAGGATGCCCACGCTCTCATCGCTGTAGCCGCGCCAGGCCGCCAATATCTCGGCGGCGGCCTGCTGCACGGCGTCGGCGTTCTGCCCCGTCAGGCGGATGGTCGAGACCGGCCAGTTGAGGATGCCGGCCCGCACGCCCCGCCACGCCGGCTTTTTGAGCGCCACGGCCACGCCGGCCTTCTGCATCGGGAACACATACCGCCCGCCCTGGAAGTGGCTGTGGCTCAGGATGCTGCCGCCCACGATGGGCAGATCGGCGTTGGAGCCGCAGGTGTAGTGCGGGAACTGGCGCACGAAATCAAAGATCTGGGCGAGCGTGTCGGCGGTCATCTCCATCGGCTTGTGCTCGTCGTGCAGGATGATGCAGTGCTCGTGGAAATAGGCATAGGGGCTGTATTGCAGGTAGAACGGCTCGCCCGCCAGCGTGACGGGCACGATGCGGTGGGTCTGCCGCGCCGGGAAGTTGACGCGCCCGGCGTAGCCGATGTTCTCCTTGCACAGCATGCAGGCCGGGTAGCCGCTTTTGGGCTGCAAACGCTCGAGCGCGATGGTCTTGGGATCCTTCTCCGGCTTTGTCAGGTTGATGGTGATCTCCAGCTCGCCGTAGGGCGTCGCGGTGTTCCACTGGATGTTGCGGGCGATCTGCGCGGTGCGGATGTAGTTGCTGACCACGCACAGGTCATAAAACCAGTCGGTGGCCGCCTGCGGGCCCTGCTTTTTGTACAGCTTTTTGAATTTTTTGCACACCTCATGCTCGCGCGGCATCAGCGCGCCCATCAGCCGCGCCTCAAAGTTCTGGCGCAGCTGCGGCACTTCGTTGTCAAAAAGG
Source organism: uncultured Gemmiger sp. (assembly GCA_947628865.1). Taxonomy (GTDB): domain Bacteria; phylum Bacillota; class Clostridia; order Oscillospirales; family Ruminococcaceae; genus Gemmiger. The sequence goes on along the minus strand of CANRBN010000025.1, from coordinate 12,846 downwards.
CCCTTTTGGGCCGCCAGGTCGAGCATCGGCTCCAGGATGGCGGTGGGGGTGCCGTCGTCGGGCTCCGCCGGAACCTCCCCCGCGAACGGCGCCGCCAGCCCCAGCAGGTCGAGCAGCGTGTTGCGCGCGACGATCCCATCCAGCGGGCCCGTCAGCTTGTGGCGGGCGCCGTAGGCCAGCAGCTTTTCAACGCTCAGGGCCAGCGCGGCGTCGAGCTCGGCGGCCTTTTGGGCGGGCTTTGCGGCGGTCTTCGGGGCGCCCTTGCGGGCGGCTTTCGCAGTGCTCATGCGGTTCCCTCCTGCATCTCACAGATGCTTGCAGTATTCTTTCAGCCAGGCGCGGAAATCGGCGCCGATCTCGCCGTGCTGCAAGGCCAGCTCCACCGTCGCCTGCGCGATGCAGAGCTTGTTGCCCATATCGTAGTGCGTGCCGACGAAATCCACCGCCGTCATGCCCTTTTCGCGCGCATACACGGCCATGGCGTCGGTCAGCTGGTACTCGCCGTTGGCGCCGGTGGGCAGGCCTTCGAGGATGGGGTAGATGTCCGCGTCGAGCAGCACGCGCCCCAGGATGGAATAGTTGCTGTACTCCTGCCCGGGCTTGGGCTTTTCGATCATATCGTCGACGAAAAAGTCCCGCTCGGCGCCCGCGATGGGGTGGGTCTTGAGGCTGCAATAGCGGCTCACGTCCGCCCACGGCACGGCGTTCACGCCCACCACCGGGCGCCCGTATCTCTCATACGCGCGCACGAGCTGGCCGCACACCGGCTCCGGCGCGGCGATGACATCGTCCCCGTACAGCACCAAAAACGGCTCGTCGCCGGTAAAGGCCTTGGCGCACAGCACCGCGTGGCCGAGGCCCAGCGCCTGCTTCTGGCGCACGAAATAGAGGTTGGCCAGCTTCGGGATGCCCAGCACCTCGGCCAGCTGCTTTTCCTTGCCGGGCTTTTGCAGCGCGGTCTCCAGCTCCGGCGCGCGGTCAAAGTGATCCTCGATGATGCCCTTGCCGCGGCCCAGGATGATCAGGATATCGGTCACGCCGCTCTGCACGGCCTCCTCGACCAGATACTGGATGGCGGGCTTGTCGACCAGCGGCAGCATCTCCTTGGGCATCGCCTTGGTGGCGGGCAGCACGCGGGTGCCCAGCCCCGCGGCGGGGATCACGGCCTTGCGCACAGGCTTCACATGGCTCATTTCGCACACTTCCTCACGTTTTTTTTACTTTGTTGAGGGCAGCCGCTCACAGCATCATGCCGCCCAGCATGGACTGGACATACGGCCCCAGCAGGTTCATCAGCCACAGCATCCACAGGAATGTGGCGGCCAGATACAGCCCCCCGGCCAGCAGGTTGGTGCCGCCGTTCATCGCCAGCGCGTCGGCGCGGTCGGGGCCCTCCGGCACATGCGCATAGATCTCGCGGATGCGCCGCCCGGCGGCCTGCTTGTACAGATAGACCCCGAACAGGCACATGCCGAACGTCAGCGCCATGCTGGCGATATCGCACACGTTGGCCAGCGTGGCCAGCACGTTCAGATCGAGCAGGCCGACCGGCAGGATCTGCGCCTGCATCAGCATGAGCAGAAAGCCCGGCACGCCCAGCAGCAGCAACAGCCCCGCATACAAAAAGCCCTCGCGCCACATCTTGCGGTAGAAAAAGTACGCGGGCCCGAACAAAAGCACCGAAAAGCTGACCCCCAGCTTGCGCCGCGTGGCGCTCATGCGGAAGAACTGCATCAGATAATACGGGCTCGAGCGCCCCACATAGCTGGCCCAGTCCCGCGCCTTGATGCCGTCGATGGCGTCGTCGGGGCCGATCTCGCGGCGGTAGATGCCTCCGTCCGCGCCGGCTGTATAGGCCGCCATGCGCGGCTCGTCCCGGGAGGGGGCCTGCGCGGGGCCGCCGCGCTCATAGATGGGGCCGGGCCCGCCGGGCGTCCGGGCGGCGCCGGTCAGCGGTACGCCGCAGTGCGCGCAGTAGGCGGCGCCGGGCGCGTTGTGCGTGCCGCAGTTGGGGCACACGCCGTCGGCCGCCGTGCCGCCGCCCGGCTGCCACTCAAAGCCGGCTGCATGCTCGGCGGCGTGCACGCAGCCGCCCGCCCGCGCCCAGCAGGCGCGGTGGCAGGGCGTGCCGCAGTCCGGGCAGACGACGATGTCGTCCCCCTCCTTAAAAACCTCATGGCAGACGGGGCATGGCTCCCCATAGTATTTCAGCATCTGGTCTCCTCCGAAATCGGCAGATAAAAGCTCTGCCCATTATTATACAGCAGTTTTGTGGAAAAGCAAAGGATTTTCTATGAAAGAACTGTAACGGAAGCGGGCGGCAAAAACCCGCCCCGCCGCCCCTTTACAACCGCCCGCCTTTGGGCTATACTGATAACCGTAGAAGTTTGCGTCGCCAACCGGATAAAGGGGTATTGTATGATCACCATCGCCGAACTCAAAACACAGCTGCAGGGCTATGCCACCGCCGTCAGCGACCTGCGCGACGCGCTCGCCATCGAGGCGAGCGAAAAGCGCGTGGCGGAGCTGGAGCACCGCATGACGATGCCCGGCTTTTTTGACGACCAGGCGGCCAGCCAGAAGGTCTATGCCGAGATGAGCGAGCTCAAGGCAAGGCTCGAGCGCTATGCAAAGCTCGCCACCCAGTACGAGGAGGCCGGGCTGCTGCTCGACATGATCGAGGAGGAAAACGACCCCGCGCTTCTGCCCGAGGGCGAGCAGACCGTGCAGAGCGTGGGCAAAGCGGTCGAGGAATTGCAGCTGATGACCATGCTCTCGGGCGAATATGACCACTCCAACGCCATCCTCACGTTCCACGCCGGCACGGGCGGCACCGAGGCGCAGGACTGGGCCGAGATGCTCATGCGCATGTACAGCCGCTGGGCCGCCGCCCACGGCTTTGCCGTCGAGGTGCTGGACGTGCTGGACGGCGACGAGGCCGGCATCAAGTCCGCCTCGATGATGGTCAAGGGGCAAAACGCCTACGGCCTGCTCAAATCCGAGCACGGCGTGCACCGGCTCGTGCGCATCAGCCCCTTTGACGCGAACGCCCGCCGCCAGACGAGCTTCGCCAGCCTGGAGGTGATGCCGGAGCTCGACGAGAACATCCAGATCGACATCCGCCCCGAGGACATCGAGATGCAGGTCTACCGCTCCTCCGGCGCGGGCGGCCAGCACATCAACAAGACCTCCTCGGCGGTGCGCCTCATCCACAAGCCCACCGGCATCGTGACCAGCTGCCAGACCCAGCGCAGCCAGCTGCAAAACCGCGAATACGCCATGCAGATGCTCAAGGCGAAGCTCTACCAGATCGCCCTGCAGCAGCACAAGGATAAGATCGAGGACATCAAGGGCGTGCAGAACGAGATCGCCTGGGGCCACCAGATCCGCAGCTATGTGTTCATGCCCTACACCCTCGTCAAGGATCACCGCACGAGCTATGAGAACGGCAACGTGCAGGCCGTCATGGACGGCGACCTGGACGGCTTCATCTACGCGTTCCTCAAGGCGAGCTCGCGCGGGGAGCTCACGGAGGTATAAACCGAAAGGCAGCCCGCGGGCTGCCTTTTTTGCAAAGGATGCCGCCATGCCCCACCCGCTCACCGACCTGAATACCGGCCTTTCCGACGCCGAGGCTGCCGCCCGCGCCGCCCAAGGGCTCGACAACCGCCCGCCCGCCTCGCCCACCAAAACGGTGTGGCAGATCGCGGCGGAGAACACCTTTACCTTTTTCAACCTCATGTTCGTGCTGCTGGCGGCGGCGCTGCTGGCCGTCGGCTCAGCCGTACACATGGGCTTTCTGCTCGTGGCGGCGTGCAACACCGCCATCGGCATCGTGCAGCAGCTGCGCGCCAAACGGGCGCTGGATGCCCTCACGCTGGTGGCGGCGCGCAAGGTGCGCTGCCTGCGCGGCGGGGTCTGGCGGGAGCTGGATTCCGCGGCGCTCGTGCAGGGGGATATCGTCGAGTTCGCCGCCGGCGGCCAGATCTGCGCCGACGCCGTGGTGCGCGCCGGCGCCGCCCACGCCAACGAGGCGCTCATCACCGGCGAGGCCGTGCCCGTCGCCAAGCGCACGGGGGACACGCTGCACTCCGGCAGCTACCTGGCCGCCGGGCGCTGCACGGCGCAGCTGACCGCCGTGGGCGCCGAGAGCTACGCCAGCCGGCTGGCGCAGCAGGCCAAGGCGCAGGGCCGCACGCCCAAAAGCGAGATGATGGCCTCGCTCGACAGGCTCATCCATGCCATCGGCTACATCCTCGTGCCGGTGGGCGCGGTGCTGTTCTGCAAGCAGTGCTTTTATCTCGGCCTGCCGCTGCGCGATGCCACCGAGGCCACCGTCGCCGCGCTCATCGGCATGATCCCCGAGGGGCTTTACCTGCTCACCAGCGTGGCGCTGGCGGTCAGCGTACAGCGGCTGGCCAAACGCCGGGTGCTCACGCAGGATATGAACTGCATCGAGACGCTGGCCCGCGTCGACGTGCTCTGCGTCGACAAGACCGGCACCATCACCGAGCCGGGCATGGACGCCGAGGCCCCGGTGCCGCTCTGCCCCGAGGTCTTCAGCCTGCCGCGCATTGAGGCCGTGCTGGCGGCGCTCTACGGCGGCACCACGCCGGAAAACGATACCGCCGCCGCGCTCGCCGAGCGCTTCGGCAAGGGCGGCGGGACGCAGGGGGCGGACGCCGTCATCGCCCGCGTGCCGTTCTCGGCGGTGTGGCGCTACAGCGCCGCCCGGCTCCAGGACGGCGGCTGCTGGCTCGTCGGCGCGCCGCAGGCGGTGGCCGGCGCGCGCTACGGCGAGATCGAGAAGCGCGCGGCGGCGCTGGCCGAGACCGGCAGCCACCTTTTGCTGCTCGCCCAAAGCCCGGCCCTGCCCGACCCGACCCGGCCCCTCGACACCGCGGCGCTCACGTTCGTCGCGCTGCTGCCGGTCAGCGCGCGTGTGCGCGCCGCCGCGGCGGCCAATTTCGCGTGGTTCCGGCAGCAGGGCGTGACGGTCAAGGTCATCACGGGCGACGACCCGGTCGCCGCCGCCAAGGTGGCGCAGCGGGCCGGCATCCCGGGCGCCGAACGGCGTATCGAGGCCGACGCCCTGCCCGCCGGCGGCGCGGCGCTCGCCGAGGCGGCACAGCGCACGACGGTGTTTGGCCGCGCCGCGCCGGAGCAAAAGCGCGCCATCATCCGCGCCCTGCAGGCGGCCGGGCATACGGTGGCGATGGCCGGCGACGGCGTCAACGACGTGCTGGCCTTAAAGCAGGCGGACTGCGGCATCGCCATGGCCTGCGGCGCCGAGGCCGCCAGCCATGCCGCCGAGCTCGTGCTGCTGGACTCGGACTTTGACGCCCTGCCCGCCATCGTGGCCGAGGGGCGCCGGGTCATCAACAACATCCAGCGCTCGGCGGCGCTGTTCCTTGTCAAAAACATCTTCTCGTTCCTGCTCAGCGTCGTCACGCTCGCGGCGCCGCTGGCCTACCCGCTCGAGCCCCTGCAGCTCTCGCTCATCGGGGCCGTCACCATCGGCATCCCGTCGCTCGTGCTGGCGCTGGAGCCGAGCCATGCGCCGGTGCGCGGGCGGTTCCTGCGCGGGGTGCTCGCGGCGGCGCTGCCCGGCGGCGTGACGAATTTCCTGCTGCTGCTGGGCGTCCAGCTGGCGGCGCTGGCGCTGCACCTTGAGCGCGGCGAGGTCTCCACCGTGTGCACCGGCGTGCTGCTGGCCGTCGGCATGAGCGTGCTGTGGGGGCTGTGCCGGCCCTGGACACCGCCGCACCGCCTGCTGTGGGGCGGGATGCTCGCGCTGGGCGCCGGCGGCATGCTCGCGCTGCACGGCGTGCTCGGCCTTGCCCCGCTCGACCTCGGCGGCTCGGTCACGCTGGCGGCGTTCGCCGCGGCGGCGCCGTTTTTGCTGCGCGCGGTGCAGCGCGCACAGCGGCGCCTGACCGAGCGCTTCGTGCCCGGCACCGGGCATTGACAAAAGCGCTTTTGCGCGGTAAAGTGTTGGTAGAGGGCCGCCAGACGGCGGTACGCATAAAAAGGAGCGTGAGTTTGATGAAAAAGCGTGTCGGTATTTTGACCTCCGGCGGGGATTGCCCCGGCCTCAACGCCACCATCCGCGGCGCCGCCAAGGCGCTGTACCAGCGCATGGGCGACAAGGTCGAGATCGTCGGCATCATGAACGGCTATGACGGGCTCATCCGCGGCAACTACCGCGCCATGGATCCGCACGAGTTCAACGGCATTTTGACGGTGGGCGGCACGATTTTGGGCACCAAGCGCACGCCCTTCAAAAAAATGACCGTCATCGAGGACGACAAGGTCGACAAGGTCGCCGCGATGAAAAAAACGTATAAGGACGCCAAGCTCGACTGCCTTTTGTGCCTGGGCGGCAACGGCACGCACAAGACTGCCAACCTCCTCAGCCAGGAGGGGCTCAACATCATCGGCCTGCCCAAGACCATCGACAATGACATCTACGGCACCGACGTGACGTTCGGCTTCCACACGGCGGTGGACATCGCCACCGACGTCATCGACCGCATCCACACCACCGCCGGCAGCCACAGCCGCGTCATGTGCATCGAGATCATGGGCAACAAGGCCGGGTGGCTCACGCTCTATTCCGGCATCGCCGGCGGCGCCGACATCATCCTGCTGCCCGAGCACCCGTACGATATCAAAAAGGTCGTCAAGGTGGTCGAGGCGCGCGCCAAGGCGGGCAAGAACTTCTCCATCGTGGCCGTGGCGGAGGGCGCGCTTTCCACCGACGAGGCCAAAATGAAGCGCAAGGAGTGGACGGCCAGGCGCGCCGAGGCCGGCTACACCACCGCCACCGCCCGCATCGCAAAGGAGATCGAGGCGATGACCGGCGCCGAGACCCGCACCTGCGTGCCCGGCCACATGCAGCGCGGCGGCAGCCCCTCGGCCTACGACCGCGTGCTGGCCACCCAGTTCGGCACCTACGCCGCCAAGCTGGTGGCCGAGGAGCACTACGGTGTGACCGTGGCCATGGTGCAGCGCTCGGTCACCGCCAACCTGCTGGCCGATATCGCCGGCAAGGCCCGCCCCGTGCCGGACGACTGCCCCATGCTCAACGTCGCCCGCAGCATGGGCATCGGCCTGGGCTGATCTTCACAACAAAACCGTCAGCGCGCCCCGCGGCATTTGCCGCGGGGCGCGCTCCAGCGTGTCGAGAAACTCGACACGCTGCAAAAGAGGGGCTCGGCTAAGCTGGCTGCGCCAGTCCGCCTGCGCCCCTCTCTTGGACACACCCCATCGCAAAAAATGCCGTTCTCATGCCTAAAGGCGACTCGAACGGCATTTTTTGCTCTGGAGGTATCGACCTCGTCTGCGCATGTCAGCCGAGGTCGATGGATTCAGAAAACACCTTTTTTGACAGTCTGCAGCGCGCCCCGCGGCATTTGCCGCGGGGCGCGCTCAGCGTGTCGAGCTTCTCGACACGCTGACATCGCAACGGCGCGGGGCGGCTCAGGCCACGATATCGGTGTACACCGTGCGGTCATAGGCATGGGTGCCGCCGTGCGCGTCGGAATAGGCCATCAGCTCGCTGTCGGTCAGGTAGCAAAAGGTCGCGCCGTCGGCGCGGCGGGTGGCGTCAAAGTGGTGCCAGCCCTCGCCGATGTCCACAAGGTTCCAGTAGTGCAGCGTCTCGGTCGGGATCTTGGCGATGTCGCGGTTGGCGATGCCGGCGCGCGTCAGCAGCACCTTGGCGGCCATGGCGTAGACATAGCAGTCCCCCTTATGCCCGACGAGCCCGCTGCCGGCGGCGGCGAGCCAGTCGCTCTTGTCGGAGGTGCTCACATAGCGGATCTCGTCATGGCAGTACCGATAGATGCTTTCCATCCGCTCGCGCGGCGTATAGCGCTGGAGCCCCCGCGGGAAGAGCTCGTCCAAAACCGCCTCGGCGGCTGCCGCCACGGCCTCTGCCGCGGCGCAGTCCTCCGCCCCGGCCACCACATACACGCAGGCCGGTATCTCGGATGTGTTGCCGGCGGCGTCCCCGGCGCGGTAGACGATGGGGTAAAGGCCCGGCACGTCGGGGTCGACGGCGCTGTCGTCCACCGTCAGGGGCAGGGGATGGCCGCTCCGGTCGGCGGCCGACACGCCCTGCCCGTACGTCACGCGGCTGCCCGCCGTCACCGTGATGTCCTGCACGCCGGTGATGACCGGCCCGCTCTCGCCGGGGCCGAGAAAGCCGCGCGCGGCGGGGCGACGCCCCGTCCAGAGCGTGAGCAGCACAAGGTCGGCGGCGGCCAGCAGCAGCGGCACGAGCATGCCGGCCCGGCGCCGGCGCTGCGCCGGGGCCACGCGGCGCGCATACAAGATACGGGTCATAGAGCATCCTCCCTCCAAAACCGCGCAAGGCGCGGGCCCAGGCGGCTCAAAAGCTCGTTGCTGATGGTGCCGGCAGCCGCGGCGACCTCGCAGGCGGTGAGCGCTTCGGCGCCGTCACGGCCGATGAGGGTGGCGGCGTCGCCGGGGCACACACCGGGGATGCCGGTCACATCGGCGAACAGCTGATCCATGCACACGCGGCCCACGATGGGCGCGCGCCGCCCGTGCAGCAGCACCGTGCCCGCGCCGCCGCCCAGCGCGCGCGGCACGCCGTCGGCATAGCCGACGGTGAGCACCGCCAGCACGGCGGGCGCCGCGGCCCTGTAGGCAAGGCCGTAGCCGGCGCCCTCGCCGGCGGCGAGCGTGTGCACCGCCGCCACCCGGCAGCGCAGGCTGAGCACCGGCTGCAGCGCTTTGCCCCAGCGCGCGGTGGCCTCGGCACCGGACAAAACGCCATACAGCGCGATGCCGGGGCGCGCCGCCTCGTATTGCAGGCCGGGATGGCGCAGAATACCGGTGCTGGCCTGCACATGGCGCGGCGGCACCGTCTGCCCGCGCACCGCCAGCGCACGGCACAGCCCGTCAAAGGCGGCCAGCTGGCGTTCGGCAAAGGCGCGGTCGACCGCGGCAAGGGTATCGTCGGTACACAGGTGGGTGTAGATCCCGGTGACCGCGAGCGTTTTGTACGAAAACACCTTGAGCACGCCCTCAAGGTCGTCGACCGGCAGGCCGAGCCGGTGCATGCCGGTATCGACAGCGACGTGCACCCGCAGCCGACGCCCGCAGGCGGCCAGCGCCGCGGCATACGGCCCGCTCACCACCGCTTGGGTCAAACGCCAGCGGCGCAAAAGCGGAAGATCCGCCGGGGCGGTATAGCCGAGCACCAGGATCTCGCCGGCGACGCCGGCTTTGCGCAGGGCCGCGCCCTCAGCCGCGCAGGCCACGCAAAAGCCCGCCGCGCCCAGGCGCCGCAGCCGCCGTGCCGTGGGCACGGCTCCGTGTCCGTAGGCGTTGGCCTTCACCGCCGGCAGCAGCTTACAGCCGGCTGGCAGCGCCGCGCGCAGAACGGCGAAATTGTGCGCCAGCGCCGCGCCGTCCAGCTCGCACCAGGCGCGGGCCGTGAGAGCGTCAGCGTTCATGCAGGTATTCCTCCAGGCACAGCCCGGCGGCCGCCATGCGTTCGGCGTGCGGCGCGCCCACATAGCGGAAATGCCACGGCTCGTGCGCGATGCCGGTGATGTTTTCTTTCCCGGCGGGGTAGCGCAGCACGAACCCGTGCGCCGCCGCCCGCGCGCGGAACGCCCCGCAGATGCCCTCATACGGGAAATCCGGGCGGATAAAGTCGATATGCTCCGCGGCGAGCGCCACGTCGATGGCAAGGCCGGTCTGGTGCTCGCTGCAGCCGGGGCGTGCCACATAGCTTTGGGTAAAGGCCGGGCCGTTGGCGGCCAGGCTCCCCTCCCAAAGGGCGCGCTGCTCGGCGCCCGAGCGCCAGCCGCTGACCGGCAGGATGCGCCCGCCGGCGCCGATCTCTTCCAGCAGCGCCGCCAGCGCGCCGGCGGCCTCTCGCCGCAGAAAGACCCCGCGCCCCACGGGGCAAAGCTCGCCCAACGGCAGGGCGCCGGCGTAGGGGTGTCGGGCGTTGACCAGCACCAAGGCGTCAGACCTGTTCACAGCGCTTCCGCCTCCGCGTTCTGCAAAATGCGGGCGACCGCCTCCGAAAAGCCGAGACCGGCGGCTTTCATCATATTGGGCCAGCGGCTGTGGGCGGTGAAGCCGGGGATGGTGTTCACCTCGTTGAACACCACCCGCCCGTCGGGGGTCAAAAAGCTGTCCACACGGGCAAAGCCGCGGCAGCCCAGCGCCCGATAGACGGCGGCGGCTGCCGCCTTCACGCGCGCCGCCGCCCCGACCGGGATGCGCGCCGGCACATGGATGGCGCTGTTGGCAAGGCTGTATTTTTCGGTAAAGTCGAAGAAGCCGCTGCCGCCGGCGCTCTGCGCCACGGCGCCGCCGAGCTCGATCTCATCCACCTCGCCCAGCACAAGGCGCCCTTCGGCGTCCGGCCCGAGCACCGCACAGCCGACCTCGAACCCCGGCACGGCCTGCTCCACGAGCGCGGTATCGTCATAGGCAAAGGCGGTGCACAGCGCCGCCGGCAGGGCCGCCAGCGTCTGCACCCGGGCCACGCCCAGGCTGCTGCCGGCGCGCAGCGGCTTGACGAACACCGGCAGCCCCAGCGCGGCGGCGCGTTCGGCGGTCGTGCCGGCATCGTCGGCCGCGGTCACGGTAAAGCCGCGCGGCGTTTCGACGCCGGCTGCGGCGGCCAGCCTGTGGGCCTTGTCCTTGTCCATGCACAGGGCGCTGCACAGGGTGCCGCAGCCGGCCAGCGGGATGCCCGCCAGCGCGGCGAGGCCCTGCACGGTGCCGTCCTCGCCGCCGCGCCCGTGCAGAACAGGCAGCACGATGCCGATGCGCTCCAGCCGCCACGCGCCGTCCGCCTGCCGCACCCACAGGCCGTGGTCGGCCCGGTCGGGCGAGAGCAGGCAGGGCAGGGCGCCCTCGGCCCAGGTGCCGTTGGCGAGCGTCTTTGCCCCGCCCGTGCAGCGCAGCCAGCGCCCGTCCTTCGTGATGCCCACCGGCACCGCCGTGTACAGCGCCGGGTCGATGGCCCCGAGCACCGCCGCGGCGCTCTGCAAACTGACCTCGTGCTCGCCCGAGCAGCCGCCGAACAGCACGGCCACCGCCGTTTTTTCGTTTTTCATCAAACGATGCCTCCTTACCTGGCGTTTGTTAAAAAAACGAGCCGGTCGTCGGATGTTTTGGCAGAAAAGTTGTAAAAAATGCGCCCCACCCGACACATCTACAGTGTACCGGGCGGGGCACGAAAGTGTTTTAAGGCAAAGGGGAAAAACGGTTAAGATTCTGCTAACGGCGGGTTAAGCTCCGCCTGCGGCGCCGGCGGGGCGGGGGGCGCGGGGGGCAGCGCGACGGTGAACACGGTCACGCCGGCGTCACTCTCGGCGGTGATGGCGCCGCCGTGGCGCAAAACGATCTCCCTGGCGATGGCAAGCCCCAGCCCGGCGCCGCCGCTGTCCGAGCTGCGGGCGGAATCAAGGCGGTAGAACCGCTCAAAAACGGCGTTCAGCCGCTCGGGCGGGATGGTTCGGCCACGGTTCGTCACCCGCACCGTCACGCCGGTCTCGCGGACATCGGCCTCGACCGTGATGGGGGTGCCGGCGTCGGAATAGGCCACCGCGTTCTTGAGCAGGTTGTTGAACACGCGCGCCAGCTTGTCGGCGTCGCCGTAGACGGTCAGCGCCTCGGGCGCGCGCAGCTCGACCGTGTTGCCGTGCGCCGTGAGCACGGGGTAGAACTCGTCGCACAGCTGCACCAGCAGATAGTGCAGATCGAAGCGGCTCTGCTCCAGCACCATCTCGTGCAGGTCATAGCGCGTGATCTCAAAGAACTCGTTGACGAGCCCCTCCAGCCGCTGGGCCTTTTCCAGCGCGATGCCGGTGTAGCGGGCTTTTTGCTCCGCGGGCATATCGGGCGCCTCGGCGAGCAGGCTCAGATACCCGACGACCGAGGTCAGCGGCGTGCGGATGTCGTGCGCCAGATACATCACGAGGTCGTTCTTGCGCTGCTCGGCCTGCTGGCGCTCCGCGCGGCGGCGGGCGAGCGTCTCGCGCACGGTGTTGAACTTTTTCTCCATCGGCTGCAGCTCGGGCGAGAACGTGATGGCCTGCCCGTCCTCGCGCAGCAGCCCGTCCAGCCCGCGCTCGATCTCGGTAAAATAGCGCATGAACCACGACAGCGCGAACCGCAGAAAGAAAAAGAACACCACCAGCACGAGCGCGGCGAAGATGAAGTTGAAATGTCCGTAGACGATGCGGTTGTAGGTGTCCACCGCCACCCAGTAGTCGAGCCCCTGGAGCTGCTGCAGCAGGGCCACGCCCAGGCGGGCGATGATGCCGCGCGGCATCTGCGTGTATTCAAAGCACAAAAACGCCAGCGAGCCGAACCCCAGCAGCGTCAGCTGCCAGAAGATGCGCCGCCGCAGCGGCCCGTAGGGGCTGCGCCTGCGCAGCCGCGCGCGTAAAGCAGACAGCTTATCCAAGCTTGTACCCCACCCCCCAGACGGTCTTGATGTATTCCGGATGCTCGGCGCTGTCGCCGAGCTTTTCGCGCAGGTGGCGCACATGCACCGTGATGGTGCTGCTGGCCTTGGTGTAGTATTCGTCCGGCCAGAGCAGCCCGAACAGCTCCTCGGCGCTGACCACGCGCCCGCCGGCCTCGCACAGGATGCGCAGCAGCGAGAACTCCGTCGGCGTCAGGTCGACGGCGCGCCCGGCCAGCGTGCAGGTGTGGGCGGCGGTGTCCAGCACGAGCGCCTTGTGCACCAGCACGTCCTCGGCGGGCGGCTGTGAGGCGTTGTAGCGCGTGTAGCGCCGCAGCTGCGCCTTGACCCGCGCCACCAGCTCGAGCGGGCGGAAG
>CANRBN010000024.1 GCA_947628865.1 uncultured Gemmiger sp. | reverse complement strand
CATGGCCCGCCGTGCGCAAAGCCCCTCTTTTGCAGCGTGTCGAGTTTCTCGACACGCTGTGCGGCGCCCCAAAGGGGCGCCGCTTTTGTGCTTTGTTATTTTTGTGTTACGGCGCGGTCCAGTGCGCGTACTGTGCCCAGCCGTCGGTCTCGAATGTGGTGCCGTCGGGCAGCATCCACAGCGCTTCGAGGCCGGGGGCGGCCTCGGCCAGCGCGCGGCTCTCGTCCGGCGGCAGGCAGAAGAGCGCCGTCGAATAGGCGTCCGCCGCGGCGCTGCTGACCCCCAGCACGGCCACGCTGCTGTAATAACGCGCCGGCTGGAGGGTGGCAAGGTCGATGAGATGGTGGTAGCTGACGCCGTTTATAACGGTATAGCGCTGGTAATCGCCGCTGATGACGAGCGTCGTCTTGTCCCGGAGCTCCGCCGCCGCGACGATGTCGGCGAGATGATACTCTCCGTTTTCGTCCGGCCAGGGGTTCTCGACGCCCGCCGTCCAGGCGGTGCCGTCCGGCTTTTGGCCGATGGCCCGCACGCTGCCGCCCACGTTGAGCAGGGCGCAGCCCAGCCCGCGGCTTTCGGCCCATTGGGCGGCCCGGTCGACGGCATAGCCCTTGGCGACGGCGCCCACGTCCAGCCGGAGCGCCGGGTCGGCAAAAGAGACCGTGCCGTCCCGCAAGAGCACATCGCCGGGGTCGCAGTGGCCGGCGGCGGTTCGCAGGGCCGCGGCATCCGGCAAGACGCCGCTCTCGCGCGCGTCGTGCCACAGGCGCAGCACCGCGCCCGCCGCAACATTGCAGGCGCCGCCGGTGTCCCGGGCCTGTTGCAGGGCAAAGCCCAGAAAATCATACAACAGCTCGTCGATCTCCAGCGGCGACCGGGCGGCGCCGGCGTTCACGTCATAGAGATTGACGATGCCGTCGTAGTGGTTGTAGATATCGAACAGCCGGTGCAGGCGCACAAGGTCGGCGTGCAGGGCCTGTGCCTGCTGCGCCCATTCGGCCTCGCTGGCGGCGTAGCCCTGCACCGTGGTCACGGTGTCGAACACATCGAACCAGGTGGCGCTGTAGCGCTGCGGCGCGGGCCCGCGCAGGAGCGCCCAGGCCAGCACGCCGACGACGGCGGCCAGCGCCAGAACGACCGGCAGCACCCGGCGCCTAGCGGTCATGGCGCATCGCCTCGTGCTCGGCGGCCAGCTCCTGCAGCAGCCGCAAAAGCGTCCAGCCCTCGCTCGTCGGGGTCACCATCGCGCGCAGGGGGAACACCGCCCCGCCGCGGCGCACATCGTCCAAAAAGGCGCCCAGGCTCCCGTTTTGCGGGGAGAGGCCCCGCACGATGAGCGCGGGCGTCGGCGGCAGCAGGATGAGCGGCGCAAAGCCCGGGCCGGGCCTGCCGTCACACAGATCGCCCACGCGCGCGGCGAGGTCGCCGTCCCCGACCGCGCGCAGCGCCACGCCGTGCGCCGCCGCGGCGGCCAGCAGACCGCCCCAGCCGGGGCTTTCGGGGCCAAAGCGCCAAACGAGCGCGCAGGGGTTTTCCATACCGGGCTCCTTTACAAGAGGCGCAGCAACGCCATGTAGACGGCGGTGCCGCCGGCGATGCTGAGCAGGTCGTTGCGCTTCCACAGATGCAGCGCCGCCACCACCGCCACCCCGGCGGCCTGCGGCACAAAGCCCGACGCGGCGGAAAAGCCCGTCGAGCGCAGGCAGTACACGACCAGAATGGCCATCACCGCAGCCGGCAGCACCCTGCCCAGATACAAAATGAACGGCGCCGGCTGCCTGCCCCCGCGCCCGAACAGCAAAAACGGCAGCACGCGGGTCAGCAGCGTGCACAGCGCCACCACCGCCACGATGGCCAGATCAGCCGCGTACGGCGGCAGGGTGACAAGCAAGGCGTTCACGGGGCGTCCGCCTCCTTTGCCGGGGGGTCGACGGCGGGCCCGATACGCCCGCGCAGGAGCCCCAGCGCCAGCACCGTGCACACGAGCGCCGGCAGCAAAAAGGCATCGGGCCCGAACACGAGCAGGCTCAGCAGCCCAAAGCCCAGCCCCAGCAGCGCCGGCGCGTGGGTGGCTGCCGAGAGCCACTGCTCGATAAAAATGACGACGAACAGCGCCGTCATCGCGAAGTCGATGCCGGTCATATCGAAGGGGAGCACGCTGCCCAGCACATTGCCGAGCAGGCTGCCGGTGACCCAGTAGCATTGGTCGAGCGCCGAGATGCACAAAAACGTCCGCTTGCGGTCAAGCGCCGGCGGTACGCGCACGCCGCACAAAAGGGAGTAGGTCTCGTCGGTGAGGGAGAAGATCATATAGGGCCGGGCCCCGCCCATGTGCGCAAACTCCTCGAGAAAGGAGAGCCCGTAGAACAGGTGCCGGCTGTTGACCGAGAGCGTCGTGAGCGCCACCGAGACGAGGCTGCCGAACCCGCCGCCCAAAAGCTGCACGAGCACGAACTGCATCGACCCGGCGTAGATGAGCGCGCTGGAGAGCAGCGCCCAGCCCCAGCCGTAGCCGGCCTGCTGCAGCAGCAGGCCGAACGCGATGCCCAAAAAGATGTACCCGCACAGCACCGGCAGGGTCTGCCGCGCGGCAAATTTCAGTTCCTTCATGGTGAGAACAGACCCGTTTCGCTTATTGAAGGTCGGGATGATATTCCTTGCAGGTGCACTTTTTCCACTTTTTGCCGCTGCCGCAGGGGCAGGGGTCGTTGCGGCCGATCTTCTGCACCCGCACGGGGGCCGAGCCCTTGGCGCCCGCCTTGGGCACGGCGCCCTCGCCGGTGGCCTGCGCCACCTGCTCGCGTTTGGGCTGCTCGTCGGGGCGGCGCACCTCGATGGTCAGGAGCATGTGCACGGCGTCCTCGCGGATGGAGGCGACCATCTCGTCGAACGTCGAAAAGCCCTCGAGGCGGTATTCCACCACCGGGTCGTGCTGGCCGTAGCCGCGCAGGCCCATGCCCTGCTTGAGCTGATCCATGTTGTCGATGTGCTCCATCCACTTGGCATCGACGTTGCGCAGCAGGCAGATGCGCTCGAGCTCGCGCATCATCGGCGCGCCGTATTTCTGCTCCTTGGCGGCCAGGATGGCCATGCCGCGCTCATAGAGCAGATCGGCGGTCTGCTCGCGCGTGACGGTCTCGAGCTGCTCGCGCGTATACTGGAAATCCGCCGGCGTGCACAGCCAGCCCAGATAATGCCGGCGCAGCGCGCCGAAATCCCAGTCGTCGGCGGCCTCGCCGGAGAGGTAGGCGGTGCAGCTCTCGTCCACGCTCTCGCGCAGCATGCTGTGCAGCTGCTCCGAGATGTCCTCGCCGTCCAGCACGGCGCGGCGCTGCTTGTAGATGATCTCGCGCTGCTGGTTCATCACGTCGTCGTATTGCAGCACCTGCTTGCGGATGGCAAAGTTGCTGGCCTCCAGCTTTTTCTGCGCGCTCTCGATGGTGTTCGTGATCATCTTCATCTCGATGGGCATGTCTTCCTCAAGGCCGAGCGTGTCCATCAGGTTCTGCACCCGCTCGCCGCCGAAGATGCGCATGAGGTCGTCCTCAAGGCTGAGGAAGAAGCGCGAGGCGCCCGGGTCGCCCTGGCGACCGGCGCGGCCGCGCAGCTGGTTGTCGATGCGGCGGCTCTCGTGCCGCTCGGTGCCGATGATGAACAGCCCGCCCGCGGCGCGCACCTCCTCGGCCTCGGCGGCAACGCCGGGGGCATATTCGGCGCAGAGCGCCTCAAAGCGGGCGCGCGCCGAGAGGATGTCGGCGTCGGCGGTATCGGCGTGGCCGTCGCATTCGGTCATCAGCGTTTCCAGGCGCGCGTCGATGTCGGCCTGCGGCGGGGTGGGCAGCGGCTCGCTGTGGGCCTTCGCGTAGGCTTTGGCTTTCTCGTACTGCGCCTGCTTCTCGGCAAGGCCCTCGTTGAGCTGGCGGGTCAATTCCCGGCGCAGCGCGGCCTTTGCCAAAAACGGCACGTTGCCGCCGAGCATGATGTCGGTGCCGCGGCCCGCCATGTTGGTGGCGATGGTCACGGCGCCCTTGCGCCCGGCCTGCGCGACGATCTCTGCCTCGCGCTCATGCTGCTTGGCGTTCAGCACGTTGTGCTGGATGCCCTGCCGCTTGAGCATTTTGGAGAGCGCCTCGCTCTTCTCGACGCTCACGGTGCCCACGAGCACCGGCTGGCCCTTGGCGTGGCACTCGGCCACCTGTTCGATGACGGCGTTGTACTTGCCGTTCACGCTCTTGTACACGACGTCCTGCATGTCCTGGCGCGCGCAGGGCTTGTTGGTCGGCACGCTGACGATCTGCAGGCCGTAGATCTCGCTGAATTCGTCCGCCTCGGTGGAGGCCGTGCCGGTCATGCCGGCCAGCTTTTTGTACATGCGGAAGTAGTTCTGGAACGTGATGGTGGCAAGGGTCTTGCTCTCGGCGGCGACGTTCACGCCCTCCTTGGCCTCGATGGCCTGGTGCAGGCCGTCGTTGTAGCGCCGGCCATACATCAAGCGGCCCGTGAACTCGTCGACGATGATGACCTCGCCGTCCTTGACGATGTAATCGGTATCGCGGTGCATGACGCCGCGGGCCTTGATGGCGCCGTCGATGTAATGCCGCAGCGTCATGTTCTCGGCGTCGGCAAGGTTCTCGACCTTGAAATAGGCCTCGGCCTTCTTGACGCCGCTCTCGGTCAGCGAGCAGGTCTTGTGCTTTTCGTCCACGACGTAATCGCCGTCGACCTGCTCCTCGGCCTCGACCTTGTCGTCCAGCTCGACGATGACGCTCTTTTTGAGCGTTCTGGCAAAGTCGTCGGCGCGGCGGTACATGATGCTGGAATCCTCGCCCTTGCCCGAGATGATGAGCGGCGTGCGCGCCTCGTCGATGAGGATGGAGTCCACCTCGTCCACGATGGCGTAGGCGTGGCCGCGCTGCACGGTGTTCGCCTTGTAGACGACCATGTTGTCGCGCAGGTAGTCAAAGCCAAATTCGTTGTTGGTGCCGTAGGTCACGTCCGCCTCATAGGCGGTCTTGCGCGCGGCGGCGGGCACATCGTGCACGACCAGACCGACCGTGAGGCCCAAAAAGCGGTAGACCTTGCCCATCCACTCGCTGTCGCGGCGGGCCAGATAATCGTTGACGGTGACGACGTGCACGCCCTCGCCGGTCAGGGCGTTGAGGTACACCGGCATGGTGGCCACGAGGGTCTTGCCCTCGCCGGTCTGCATCTCGGCGATGCAGGCGCGGTGCAGGACGATGCCGCCGATGACCTGCACCGGGTAGGGCTTGAGGCCCAGCACGCGCCAGTCCGCCTCACGGCAGACGGCGAACGCCTCGGGCAAAAGGTCGTCGAGCGCGGCGCCGTCCGCAAGGCGCTGGCGGAACTCGGCGGTCTTTGAGCGCAGCGCGTCGTCGGTGAGCGCCTGCATCTGCGGCTCCAGCGCCAGCACCTTGTCCGCCAGGGGGCGGATGCGCTTGAGCTCCTTGTCGGAAAACGTCCCGAAAATCTTGTCGATCAAAGACATGGCAGAATCTCCCGTTTCGGTATCTTGTATCGCCGCCGGCGGCGCCGGCAGGCCCTTGTGTACACAGGTTCTATCATACACCCGCGCGGGGCGCCGTGTCAAACCCGCGCGGGCGCGGAGCCGCGGTTTTTTGCAAAGTCAAAAAAGCGAGGCCCCGCCGCAGGCGGGGCCGCAGACTGTCGAAAAAGGTGTTTTCTGAATCCATCGACCTCGGCTGACATGTTCGCGCCCGCAGGCGCATGTCGGAGGCCAACCGCGCGAAGCGCGGCTCTTAGGCCGCAGGCGGGGCCGGTTCAGGCCAGCAGCAGCCGCGCGGCGGCGGGGACATCGGGCACGACCGGCACGCCGGCGGCGCGCAGCACGCTTTCCGGCTGGTGCCCGCAGGCCACCAGCACGCAGTCCACGCCGAGCGCCTGCGCGACCTCGCGGTCATGCAGCGTATCGCCGACCATCACGGCGCGCGCCGGGTCGAAGCCGTTTTCCCGCAAATACGCAAGGCCGAGCGCCACCTTGCTGCGGGCGTAGATATCGTCAAGGCCGAGCAGGCGGTCAAAGAAACCGGCGACGCCGCGCTGCGCCACCTGTGCCTCCAACGTGCCGAGCGGCGAGGCGGACAGGATCACCTGCCGCACGCCGGCGTTTTGCAGCGCGGCCAGCGCCCGCTCGGCGCCGGCGGCCAGCGGGCAGGCGACGCTTGCGGGGATGTAATCGGCCATATAGCGCTCGGCCAGCATGGGGAACGGATGGCGGGCGAGGTCAAAGCCGGCGCGGCGGTAGTATTCCTCGATGGGGAAGCCGAAGATGGCCTTGTAGGCGGCGTGGTCGTAGCGCTGCGGGTAGCCGTGGGCCGCCAGCAGGCGGTTGAGCGCCGCCACGCACAGATCCACATCGTCGAGCAGCGTGCCGTTCCAGTCCCACAAAACAAGCTCGGGTGTCATCGTTTTCCCCTTTTTCAGGTCTTGACCAGCGCGCGCAGCGCGGCGTTTTTCTCGATGGCGGCCACGAGCAGCACGCCCAGCCCCATGCAGACGACGACCTCGCCCACGCCGACGGTGACCATGTCGAACAGGATCACCGGCAGGGTGGCGGGCCCGGTGCCGAAAAACACGGCGATCTCCGGCCCCACGATGAGGGCGTTCGCCACAACGGGCGGCACGGCGGCGGGCAGCGCCAGCCCGCGCACGCGCGCGCCGCGCAGCCGATAGGTGGCCAGGCAGGCGAGGAACGTGGCCAGCGTGCCGAACACGACGTCCTGCCAGACCGAGAACAAAAGATTTGACAAAAAACAGCCCAGCGTCACGGCGGCGATATACTCGGCGCCGAACACGGGCAGCAGGCACAGCGCTTCGGCCACGCGCACCTGCACCGGCCCGAAGCTCATGAACTGGAAGACCACGCACAGCACCACATACAGCGCCGCGGCCATGGCCCCGCGGGACAGCTTTTGAACGACCTTCATGCGACACCTCGGCGGATAGATTTTGACCGCGCGGCATTCCGCCAGGCGTGCCGCCGGTTTGGCGCCGCGCACGCCAGACCGGCGGCACGCGGCGGAGCCTAAAATCCTAAGTGGCTCAACGATTTGACAGTATAGCAGAAAACGCGCCCTTTGGCAAGGGGCGGGGCGGTCTCAGGCCGCGGGGCACAAAAGGCAGGAGAGCGCGTACAAAACGTAGACGTGCGCCGGGTAGAAGAAGTAGAAGATCTTCCCGTGGCCGCTGCCGCGCCGACCGTTGTACAGGGCCATCAAAACCACGCTGAACACGCTCATCCACTGGCAATACTCGATGTTGGTGAACATCTGCGCCCAGGTAAAGCCCGGCGTCCAGCTCCGCCACAGCGAGCCGTAGTAGAAAAACTCCAGCGCCAGCGCGGTCACGGCGTAGGCGGGCAGCTGGAGTTTGCGCCGCCCGCGGAACAGGTAGAGCACCAGCCCCTCCAGCAGGTAGGTCTGGCCGCCGTCGGTGATGAAGCGCCAGTCCGGCACGACGGCGTAGCCCACCCAGGTCAACGGCAGCGAGAGCCCGGGCGCCAGCGCGGCCAGGAACACGAGCGCCTCGTGCACGAACCACGGCGCGAGCAGCGCGGCCAGCCCCGCCAGCATCCAGCCGGGCTTGCGCGTGCGCAGCCAGTCGATGCCCTGCCACATGCAGAACAGCAGCGGAAAGTTCATGAAAATGCCGTTGAGCGGGTAGAACCCGTCGGCGCGGCGCCAGAGCCCCAGCACCTGCATGCAGAACGACACGCTGCCCATCACAAAGGCGACGAGCCAGACCCGGGCAAAAAAGCGCGGGCGGCTGTGGGTGTAGTGGAAGCTCTCGGCCAGCAGAAACAGGTAGATGGGCGCCACCAGCCGCGCCGCGATGTGGAACCATCCCGGGATGGGCGCATAGCCGAACATATCGTAGATATGGTCGAGCACCATCAGCACCAGCATGATGGCTTTGAGCTGCGTGGCGTCGAGCCCGGCCCATTTTTTGCCTTGTTCCATTCCGTCTCTCCCCTCTCGCCCGCCTTACAGCATGCAGCGCAGCCGCAGGTCGGCGGCGATGAAATCCTGCGCCTCGTACAGCGCGATGGCCTCGCTGTTCTGGGCCAGCACCGAAAGCTGGAGGTATTCGTACCGGCGGTCGCGCGCCCAGCGCTTGGCCGCCGCCACCAGCGCCGAGCCCACGCCCCGGCGGCGGTACGCGGGCGCCACGACCAGATCGCACAGCTCGGCGTAGCGGTGGGGCAAAACGCAGCTGAAGGGCGGCGTCCACCCCGCATAGGCGACCAGCACAAAGCCCGCCGGCCTGCCGTCCAGCTCGGCCAGCAGATAGTCGGCGTCGGGGGCCAGCAGCGGCTCGCGGACGAGCGCCTCCTCGCGCGGGGCCTCGCAGAAAAAATCCGGCTGCATGTCCACAAGGGCGGCGTCCAGATGCCGGTACAGCGCAAGCAGCGCCGGCACATCCGCCTCGTTGGCGGGGCGGATGGTCAGCTTGGGCCCGGTTTTCGGCATGTGGGGTCACCTCCCCCGCGGCGGTGTAAACAGGGCGCAGGCGCACAAGGCACCCGCGCCCCGCAGGCTTACTTGAATTCCCGGATCTGGTAGGTAAAGCCGTACTCCTTTTGCAGCGCCTTCACGGCGGGCTCGCAGTCCTCGATAAAGCTCGGGGCAAACACGCTCTGGCCGTCGTGCGCCTTTTTGTAGTCCTCCACAAGGGCGTTGAGCTTGTCCCAGCCCTCGTCGGCCCTGGCCTGCGGGATGTCTTTGGGGAAATCGATGACGAATTCGCGGTGCTTGGGGATGCGTGCTTTCATACGGATGCTCCTGTCATAGTTTTGTACGATTTGTAATATTATAAAACAATATTACAGTTTAAACAGTGTTTTGGCGTTTTGCGCGGTCAGGTCGAGCACCGCCTGCGCCGGCATGCCCCACACCTCGCCGATGACGGCGGCGACGTGGGCGATGTTGCGGCTGTCGTTGCGGGTGCCGCGCACCGGCTCGGGCGCAAGGTAGGGGCAGTCGGTCTCCAGAAGCACCTGCTCCCGCGGGACGACGGCCAGCACCTCGCGGGTGCGGCGGGCGTTTTTGTAGGTCACGGTGCCGCCAAAGCCGAGGTACAGCCCCTGCGCGGTCAGCCAGCGGGCGTCCTCGGCGCTGCCGCTGTAGCAGTGCAGCACGCCGCGGGGGGCATGCCGGCGCAGCAGCGCGTACATCTCGGCGTGGGCCTCGCGGTCGTGGATGGAGCAGGGCAGGCCGAGCTCGGCGGCCAGCGCGAGCTGCGCCTCGAACAGGGCCAGCTGCTCCCCGGCGGGGATGGGCCAGTGGTGGTCGAGCCCGATCTCGCCCACGGCCACGACGCGCGCGTCGTCGAACAGCGGGCGCAGTGCCGCGAGCTCGGCGCGCCAGTCGCCGCCGTAGACGGCGACGGTGGCGGCGGTCTCGTCGGTCAGGCTCTCGGGGTGGATGCCCACCGCCGCCCACACGAAGGGGTATCTGTGCGCCAGCGCCAGCGCGGCGCGCGCGTCGCCGGAATGGGTGGCACATTCGAGCACGCCGCACACGCCGCCCGCCGGCAGCGCGGCGAGCAGCGCGTCACGGTCGGCGTCAAAGCGATGGCTCGAATAGTGGGCGTGGCTGTCAAAAATATGCCGCATCAATGGATCCTGCTGCCCGCCGGCAGGTCGTCGGGGTAGAACGCGATGGAGCAGCCGCCGTCGGGCGTGTCGGCGGCCACCAGCATGCCCTCGCTCACATAGCTGCCGCCCAGCATCGGGCGCGGGGCCAGGTTCGCCACGATGGCCACCTTTTTGCCCGCGAGGGCCTCCGGCGCCCACCACTTGGCGATGCCGGACAGGATGCAGCGCTCGCGCTCGCCGTCGAACACCGTGAGCTTGAGCAGCTTTCTGCTCTCGGCCATGCGCTCGGCGGCGCGCACCTCGGCCACGCGCATCTCCACCTTGCAGAATTCGTCAAAGCTGATCTCGGGGCTGTGCTCGCCGATGTCGGCGGCCGGCGCGGCGGGCCTGTTCGCCGGGGCGGGGGCCTCGGCGGGCTTTTGGGCGGCCATCAGGGCGTCCAGCGCGGCCAGCTCCTTTTCGGCGTCGATGCGCGGGAACAGGTTCTCGCCCTTGTGCAGCGCTGCCGCGGCGGGCAGCGCGCCGAAAACGGCGGCGCTTTCCCAGCTTTGCAGCGCCTCGCCGGCGCCGAGCTGGGCGAAGGCCTTTGCGCAGGTGCCGGGCAGGAACGGGCGCAAAAGCACCAGGCAGATGCGCAGCGTCTCGGCCAGATCGTACAGAACGCGGGCCAGACGCGGGCGGTCGGCCTCGTTTTTCGCCAGCACCCAGGGCGCCGTCTCGTCGATGTATTTGTTGGCGCGCGCGATGACGGTGAACACCTCGCCCAGCGCGTTCTGGAACGCGTATTTTTCCATCTCCGCCTCGTAGCGGCCTCGCAGGGCGCCCGCCATCGCGAGCAGCTCGGCGTCCTCGGGGCCCTCGGCCTGCTGCTCGGGCAGCGTTCCGCCGAAATATTTTTCCGCCATCGCCGTCGTGCGGGAGAGCAGGTTGCCCAGGTCGTTCGCGAGGTCGGTGTTGATGGTCTGGATGAGCAGTTCGTTCGTAAAGTTGCCGTCGGAGCCGAACGGGAACGTGCGCAGCAGGAAGAACCGCAGCGCGTCGACGCCGTAGCGCTCGCCCAGCAGGTAGGGATCCACCACGTTGCCGCGCGATTTGGACATTTTTTCGCCGCCGAAGTTCAGCCACCCGTGGCCGAACACATGCTTTGGCAGCGGCATCTCCATGCTCATGAGCATGGCCGGCCAGATGATGGAGTGGAAGCGCACGATCTCCTTGCCGACGAAGTGTACGTCGGCCGGCCAGTAGGTCTCGTAGTCGCTGTCGGGGTAGCGGTCGTTGAGCAGGCCGAGCGCGGTGGTGTAGTTGAACAGCGCGTCGATCCACACATACACGACGTGCCTGGGGTCGAAATCCACCGGGACGCCCCACGAAAAGCTCGTGCGGGAGACGCACAGATCCTCAAGGCCGGGGTCGATGAAGTTGTGCACCATCTCGTTGACGCGGCTGCGGGGCTGCAGGAAGTCGGTGTTGACGAGCAGGTCGCGCACGCGGGAGGCGTATTTGGACAGGCGGAAGAAGTAGGCCTCCTCCTCGGCATCCACGACGGGGCGCCCGCAGTCCGGGCAGCAGCCGTTCACGAGCTGGCTCTCGGTCCAGAAGCTCTCGCACGGGGTGCAGTACTTGCCCTTGTAGGTGCCCTTGTAGATATCGCCCTTGTCGTACATCCTTTTGAAGATGCGCTGGATGGCGGTGACGTGGTAGTCGTCGGTGGTGCGGATGAAGCGGTCATAGCTGACGTCCATCAGCTTCCACAGATCCTTGACGCCGCGCGGCCCCTCGACGATGTTGTCCACGAACTGCTGCGGGGTCACGCCGGCCTCCCTGGCCTTCTGCTCGATCTTCAGCCCGTGCTCGTCGGTGCCGGTCAAAAACAGCACGTCATAGCCCTGCAGGCGCTTGTAGCGGGCCATCGCGTCGGTGGCCACGCTGCAATAGGCGTGCCCGATGTGCAGCCGGTCGGAGGGGTAGTAGATGGGCGTTGTGATGTAAAATTTTTTCTTGCTCATGGGTCGTTTTCCTTTCCCCTGAAATACGTTGTCAAAAGCCCCGGGGCTCTTTGCCGCAGGCGCGGAGGGCGGCGCGGCAGAGCACCTCGCTGCTGTCGATGTAAAAATCGTCCGGCAGATGCTCGTCCCGCTTGATCAGGCTCAGCTCGGTGCAGCCCAGCACCGCGTGGGTGCAGCCCTGGGCGCGCAGATCCCCGGCGGCGGCGGCAAAGGCGGCCATGTCGGCGCGGCGGCCGCGCTTGATATCCTCATAGATGACGCGCATGAGAGCCCGCTGGCGCTCCGCGGCGGGGATGGCCCAGGCAAGGCCGCGCTGCCGGCAGGCCAGCTGGTACGCCTTGCCCAGGATGGTGCCGTCGGTGGCCAGCAGCCCCAGCCGGCGGCAGCCGCGGGCCTGCGCCTCGGCCACCGTCAGCGCCGGCATGTGCAGCACCGGCACCGGCGCCACGGCGGCGGCGATCTGCTCGTAAAAATAGTGCGCGGTGTTGCAGGCGATGGCCAGCACGGTGGCGCCGTAGCCGACAAGGGATCTTGCGTCGCGGATCATCAGCGGCAGCGGGTCGGCCCGGCTCTCGCCGGTGATGTAGGCGGTGCGGTCGGGCGTGGACGCGCGCGAGGAGAGGATGATGTCGAGATGATCCTGATCGCAGGCGGCGGGGGTGTGCTCGATGAGCATCTGGTACAGGTAGCTGCTGGCCGCGGGGCCAAGGCCCCCCAGAATGCCCAGCACGGGCCCATCCGCCATGGCCGCCGCCCCCCCTTGTACAGTATTTTACTATTATAAAGCGCCCGCGGCAAATATGCAAGGGCGGGCGGGGCCCAAAAAGCGCCGGAACGGCAAAATGCCGGCTGCCGGGCGCGCGGCACTGTCCAAACGGGGCCGGATGTGCTATACTGGCCCTGTACGCAAAAGCGCCGCGAACGGGGGGAACGCGATGAAGCGGGTGCTGTTCACGCTCTGGCAGTGCACATGGGGCGCGCCGCAGACGCTGGCCGGCCTGGCCGTCTGGCTGTGGGGGCGCGCCCACGGCTGGCCGGGGCAAGGCTACCGCGGCGCTGTGGTGAGCGCCTGGGGCGGCAGCGCCGGGCTGAGCCTGGGGCTGTTCGTGTTCCTCCCGGCGCTGCCGGGCGGCGCGGGCGGGGCCCGGCTGCTGCGGCACGAGTACGCGCACTGCCTGCAATCGCTGCTGCTGGGGCCGCTCTACCTGCCCGTGATCGCGCTGCCCAGCGCCGTGTGGTTCCGCCTGCCGGCGCTGCGCCGGCTTCGCCAGGCCAAAAGCATCCCCTACGGCGCCTTTTATACCGAGCGCTGGGCCGACGCCTGGGCCGACCGGCTGCCGGAGGACAGTGCCCGTTAAACCGACACAAACCCAAAACCGTGTCGTTTTGTTCCCCGCCGGTGTCTGCTATGATAAAAGCACCAAAACACCGGGAGGGATCCTTTATGAACACCGACAAGATCTACGCCGAGTCCATCGCCAACGAGTACTCCAAAAAGGAAACATCCAAGGTGGTGGCGCTCAAAAAGCTGGACCGCACCGTCAAGCTGCCGGCGCTGGTCTTCGCCTACGCTTTCGGCATCGCCTCGGCGCTGCTGCTGGGCGCGGGCATGTGCTT
The DNA here is from genome assembly GCA_947628865.1 of uncultured Gemmiger sp. Classification (GTDB taxonomy): domain Bacteria; phylum Bacillota; class Clostridia; order Oscillospirales; family Ruminococcaceae; genus Gemmiger. Next base: position 2,805 of record CANRBN010000024.1, on the reverse strand, counting down.
CGCCATGAAGGTGCTGGGCGACGGCGGCACGCCGTTCACCGTGCTGGGCGTCGCGCTGGGCGCGCTGGGTCTGGCGGGGGCCTGCGTGGACTATCCGCTCTACAAAAAGCTGCTCAACAGCCGCAAGGAGCGCTACGCCGGCGACATCGTGCGTCTGGCCGCCGAGATCACCGCGCAGAGCGAAGAATAAACGCCAAGAGAGGTGGAAACGGGTGGAACGCGCCGAAAGCCGCTACCGCAGCACCGCCGTCCGCATGGACAGGGCACTGCTCCGGCTGCTGGAGAAAAAGGATTTCATGTACATCACGGTCAAAGAGCTGTGCGCGGCGGCCGGTGTCAACCGCTCCACCTTTTATCTGCACTACGAGACGGTGGGCGACCTGCTCGCCGAATGCGCCGAGTACTGCAACCGCCTCTGCTTTGACCGCTACAGCGGCGAGTATGCCGCCGTAGCCGAGCGTCTCGCCACGGCGGAGCTGGAGGAGCTGGTCTTCATCTCGCCGCAGTATCTGCGCCCGTATTTTGAATTCGTGCGCGAGAACCGCCCGCTCTTCAAGGCGGTGCTCTCCCGCCGCGCGGGGCTTGATACCCAAGGCACCTTTGACGCACTCTTTAAAAAAGTGTTCTCGCCGGTGCTCGACCGCTTCCGCTTCGCGGAAAAGGACAAGCCCTATGTCATCTGCTTCTACATCGCCGGTCTGATGGCTGTTGTCGCGCAATGGATCCGCGAGGACTGCCGCATGCCCGTCGACGATGTCATCGGCATCGTGATGCAGTGCATCCTGCCCGACGGCGCCGATGCACAGCTGCGGGCGTTCGGCGCGCGTACCCGCGCGCCGGCGCCGCCCCGCCTGCCTTGACCCGGTCGGACGGACGGCTGTGGGCGCGCCTCGCCGCCAACCTTGCCTATGCCGCGCTCAATGCCGCGGGCGGGGTGCTGCTGCGCTCGCTGCGCATGGGCGCACTGGCCTTTTATTATCTGCTGCTCAGCGCCCTGCGGCTGTACCTTTTGCACGGCCATCGGCGCCCTTTGGGCGGGCGGGAGCGCTGGCGCCGATACCGTCTCGGCGCGGCGCTGATGCTGCTGCTCACGTTTGCGCTGGCGGGCATCTTCTATGCAACGACGGTCAAGGGCTATAGGGCTGACGTGCCCCACACCGTGCTCTATGCGATGGCGGCCTATACCTTTTATGCCGTCATCAGCGCCATAGGCGGCCTTGTCCGCGCCCGCAAAAGCGACGATCCGCTGCTGCTGGGTGGCAATGCGCTGGACTTCGCGGCGGCGGTGGTCTCGGTGTATACGCTGCAGGCGGCGATGATCCCGGCCTTCGGCGGCACGGGGGCCTTCAGCGCCGTGATGGGTGTCTGCGTCGGCGCGGGGGCGTTCCTGCTCCTGGTCGGGAGCTCGGCAGCCATGCTGATCCAAGGCACAAAGCAGCTCCGCGCCCTTGATGCGAACAGCGCGCCGCAGTGAGCGAGCCTCTGACACAAAAGCGCCGGGCCGCGTCGCGGCCCGACAGAAGCACAAAAACCCCGGCGCCCACAAGGCGCCGGGGCCAGCGTGTCGAGGAACTCGACACGCTGCAAAAGAGGGGTTCGGCTACGCTGGCTGCGCCAGACCGCCTGCACCCCTCTCTTGGACACACCCCGTCGCAAAAAATGCCGTTCTCATGCCTAAAGGCGACTCGAACGGCATTTTTTGCTCTGGAGGTATCGACCTCGTCTGAGTCTCTGGCCTAAGAGCCGCGCTTCGCGCGGCTGGCCTCCGACATGCGCCTGCGGGCGCGAACATGTTAGCCGAGGCCGATGGATGCAGAAAACATCTTTTTCGACAATCTGACCCCGGCGCCTTGTGGGCGCCGGGGCGATGTTACTTGATCGGAGTCATTGCCTCATCATTCCCTGTTCGTCATTTTGGGGAGTAAATGCCTTTCATAGGACATCATCCTTCAATTTACGAGGTTCCCTTGCTTTTGGGGTGGGGAGCCGGGTCTGATGCGAGGGCGTTGGCCCTTTATCACCTGTACATCGGAGTACGTTCCTTTCGTTCAGATGGGAGCTTAACCATTCGGGGGTAACAGACCTTTCATGGGGTTTGGCCCTCTTTCGATTTGGTCTCATCTATATGGAAACGCCTGGGGTGATTTTGTTGGCAGGTCTGGGCTTTTGCTGCGGGTGGGTTTTGCACCTTTATTCTATCCGGTCTTGCCGGTACAGGTTATGACCTGTGGCTTTGCGGTGTCCCTTTCGCTTCAGCGGGCCCAGACCCGCCGGTAATGAATGGGATCTTTATAACGCATCGAGCCTGAGCCTCCTTCCTTGCGAAAATCTGCCGGCGGCCATTTGCTTCATCTTCCAGCCTGCTGTGTTTTGGGGCGGCCCCTTTTGTTCGGGCTTTGTTAAAGAGTGCCTCATCGGGTCTTTCTTTATGCCTGCGAACCGGGTGCTGTGCCCATCGGGCTTTGGAAGTTGGCGTCCGCTTGGAGCTTTCGGTGCTCCGTATCTCCGGCGGTTTTCTTTGTTGTGCCTATACTATACCATGCCCCCCGCGCCCTGTCTATTCGCAAAAGCGCCAACCTTTGATGGAAATATTTGTACATATTTGGGGTTGAAAAGTACATCCGCTTCGTGTACAATGGAACTGTTGGGGTATTTTTGAAGGCCGGGCACCCGTTTGGGTGCCCGGCTTCAGCGTGTCGAGGAACTCGACACGCTGCAAAAGAGGGGTTTTGCGCACGGCGGGCCATGCCCGCCGCCTGCCAAAATATTTTGTCAAAAATATTTTGGCAGGGCGCAAACGCCCGA
>CANRBN010000023.1 GCA_947628865.1 uncultured Gemmiger sp. | reverse complement strand
TGCGGGCCGTCCGACAGGGTCATGTTGGGCACGCCCTTCGCCTTGACGCTGCGGGTCTGCCAGAAATCCTTGCCGGACAAAAGATAGCACTTTTCCTCAAGGGTCAGCTTGGAAATAATGTCCTGATGTTTCACGCTTTCGACCTCTTTTCTGTAAGCAGGCAGGGCCCGCCCTTGTGGGGCGGGCCCTGCCCTCATTTGCAGGTTGGCTGTTCAGGCTGCGTGCTTAGCCCTGCTTTTTCTTCGCAAGGAACTTTTTGATGAGCAGCACTTCCAGCAGCACCAGCAGCGCGATGACGGCCACGTTGACGACGGTCAGGATGGTCTGCCAGATCGGGGTGCCGGAGGCCTTGGCGTAGTTGGCGTCCTCGTAGGCGCGGGAGTTGACCACGACGTAGAGGATGCGGTGCGCGGACTGGCGCATGGCCTGCTGGGCCGCGTTGGTATCGCGGAACTGCACGCTGTTGGTGGCGGTGGGATAGTTGACGAGCATCAGGTCGGTGCCGTTGCGGATGGCCTGGTCGGAGCTCATGTAGCCGTAGACGCCGAAGTAGTCGGTCTCCACGAAGCCGCGGAAGCCCCACTCACCGCGCAGCACGGCCTCGCACAGGGCGTAGGAGCCGCCGGCCCAGCGGTTGCCGATGTAGTTGAAGGAGCTCATGACCGCGAGGGAATCGCCTTCCTTGACCGAGATCTCGAACGGCTTGAGGTAGACCTCGCGCATGGCCTGCTCGGTAGACCAGGTGCACAGCTGCGAGCAGCGGTTGGACTCCTGATCGTTGAGGGCGAAGTGCTTCATGTAGGCGTAAACGCCGTGCGCCTGCGCGCCCTTGATGGCGTTGGCGGCCATGGAGCCGGAGAGGACGCCGTCCTCGGAGTAGTACTCGAAGTTGCGGCCCGCGAACGCGGTGCGGTGGATGTTCATGGCCGGGCCGTACCAGCCGGAGGTGTTCATCTCGTTGCCCATGGTGCCGATGGAATCGCCGAACTTGTAGGCGAGGTCATCGTTCCAGGTGGCGGCGATGAGCACGGCGGCGGGGAAGCCGACGGAGCCGACGCCCGTGAAGTTGTTGTTGATGGAGGCGGGGCCGTCGTTGTCGTTGGTGCGGATCTTGCCGATGGAGGAAACGCCGTTGGTCTGGTAGCCGCCGAGCGAGATGAGGGCGTTGTAATCGTCCAGGCTCATCTGGTCGAGCAGCTCGTCCCACTTCGGGTCATCGTAGTCGAGCCCGCGCAGATCCTTGAGCTCGATGCTGCTGGCGCCGTGGTCGGCGGAGGCGGTGGTGACGGGATCGGTGGAGATGCCGTTCTTTTCCTCATCCTTGGCGGTCGCGTCAGCGGTGAGGTAGTTGGAGATGTTGTAGTAGTCGGCCTTGTGCTCGGCGTCCATGCTGAAGTTGGCGGGCGCGGCGGTGGCCTCGTCATAGTTGGCAAAGTGGCCGGCGCGGGACAGGTAGGTCACATCGCCGCGGGCGTAGTCAAACAGGTTCTCGGCGGTGGTCTTGTCGCTCTCGCGCTTGTTGGAGCCGGTGTACTTGACGGTGGAGGCGACGGTGTAGGTCTTCTCGTCGTACTTGTTGTGGGAATCGCTGTTGATGGAGATGGCGTAGTCGCCCTTTTCCAGCACATAGCCGCCGGAGCCGGAGTCGTCATAGGAGGCCATCTGCTCCACCGGGATGGAGAAGTCGATGGTGGCGGTGGCGCCGGGCTCGAGGACATCGGTCTTGGCGAAGTCGAGCAGGTTGGCGCTGGCTTTCTCGATGCCGCCGTCGGTGTAGGGCGGGTCGAAGTAGACCTCGACGACGTCCTTGCCGGCCACGGTGCCGGTGTTGGTGACGGTGACGGTGAACTCGAGGTTGCCGCCGTTCTCCTTGACGTCGCTCATGCTCTGGTCAAAGCTCGTGTAGCTCAGGCCGTAGCCGAACGGATAGAGGACGGTCTTGTCGTAGTCGATGAGGCCCTCCTTGGCGGCGGTCTCATAGAACTTGTAGCCGACGTAGATGTTCTCGACATAGTCGACGAACGTGACGGGGTCGATGGTCTCCTCGCTGGAGCCGAACGGAACGCTGACGACGTTGAACTCATCCATGTTGTCATAGACGAAGCAGCCGAAGTTGTTCCACCACGGGGTGGCGGTGAGGTCATAGACATAGGTATCGACGGTCTTGCCGGAGGGGTTGACCGCGCCGGAGACCACGCGCCCGAAGCCGCGGAAGCCGGACTGGCCGGTGCCCGGGCAGAGCAGCACGCCCTTGATCTGCGGGTAGTCGTTGACCCAGCCGAGCTCGAACGCGTTGGCGCCGTTGTACACGACGACGACCTTGTCAAAGTTCTCGCAGACGAGGTCGATCATCTGCTCCTCCTGGTTGGTCAGCTGGAGGAAGTGGTCGCCCGCATCCCAGTCGGGCCCTTCGTTCATGTCCTCGTTGTAGGTGCCGGCCCAGTAGGTGTTCTGGGTCTGCTGGCTCCAGGAGCCGTCCACGACGGCCATCATGTCGCTGGGCAGGTCAGCGCCCTCGCCGCCGACACGGGTGATGACGATCATCGCGGTGTCGGAGTAGGCCTTGGCGTTGGCGATGAGCTCGGGCGAATAGGCGCTGGCCGCGGGCTCGGGGATGGTCCAGTCCTGCGCCCACATGCCGACGTTCGGGCGGGTGGCCTGATAGTCACGGTAGAACTGGGAGAGCTCCTCGTTGGTCTCGATGCCGGCCTCGTTGAGGCCCTGCAGGATGTCAACGGTGGGGTACGCGGTGTTCAGCGCGCCGGAGCCGGTGCCGCCGTAGCAGGGGTTGGTGGAGGCCCAGCCGAAGACGTTGAGCTTGGAGCCCGAGACGATGGGCAGCACGCCGTTCTCGTTCTTGGCCAGCACGACGCCCTCCTCGGTGATCTCGCTGACGAGCTCGGTGGCCGCCTCGGTGGTCGCGTCCTGCAGATAGGACGTCTCACTGATGAGGTCGAGCATGGTCCTCATGGGGCCGTTGCAGATGTTGTTGGCCATGATGAGCACGACCAGCAGCCAGGCGACGCAGGCCTCGCCGCGGATGAGCCCGCGCAGGGGCTTGGCGATCTTCTGCGCCGCGATGATGACCACCAGGGCGATGGCGAGCGCCACGCCGATGACGATCAGCTGTGTTCTGATGCTTGACAGTACGTTCAAGACATCATCCATATTGATGGCTAACATGCAGATTTCCTCCTCTTACAAATGATTTCTGCGGCGGGTTTAGCCGTCCCGCCTTCACGAAGCGCATTGTACCACTTTTTACAGGATATGCTCGTCGTTTGCACAAACTGTCTCTTTTTTTGCACAAATGGTTTTTGCTTATGGCAAATCTGCACAAAGAAAAACCCGCCCGTTTGGCAAATCAAACAGGCGGGGCTTGCGGGGCGCTTACCGTGCCGCGCGCAGCGGGATGAGCAGCGTGACCCTGAACCAGTCGTCCTCGGTGTTGATGCTCAGCGTGCCGCCGTATTTGGCGGCGGTGTAGCACACGCTCTTGACGCCGTAGCCGTGGTAGCCGGCCTCGTCGGTCTTGCTGCTCAGGGGCAGGCCGTCGGCAAAAACGGGGGGCTTTTCACAGTAGTTCTCACACACGATGACGAGCAGATCCCCGCGCGCGTAGACCTCCAGATGGATCAGCCGCTTTGCCTTGTCGGCGATGCCGAGCTCGCATTCGATGGCGTTGTCGAGCAGGTTGCCGAACACCGAGCAGATGTCCATCACGTCCATAAAGCCCAGCAGCGCGCCGTCGGCCACGCAGGTGAGCGCGATGCCGTGGCGGGCGCAGTACAGGCTTTTGCCGGTGAGCACCGTGTCGAGCACGGGGTTGCCGGTCTTGTTCTGCGCCTCGTAGAGCTTGATCTCCTCCTCCATGCCGTCGAGGAACGCGGCGCGGCGGGCGGCGTCCGGCTCGGCGCGCAGCACCTCGATCTGGTGCTTGAGGTCGTGGTATTTGCGGTCGATGGCCTCGATGCTCTCGCGGGACTGGCGGTACTGCACATACTGGCTGTGCAGGATGCTCTGGATGGCGTCGAGCTCCTTTTGGGTGTTGAGGCGGCAGCGCAGATAGTGGTAGGCCCGGAACGTGACGAGACCGGCCAGGTCGACCAGTGTGCGGATGGTGTGCACATCGCCGATGACCGTGCTCGTGAACGGGGTGTCGGTATAGACGAAGCTCAAATTGCTGAACGCGAATGAGACAAGGCCGATGACCACGGCGGGCAAAAGCTCCCGCCAGCGGATGCCCTCGACGGCCTGCCGGTCGGGCTCGCCTCTGTCGAACCAGTTGACCAGCAGGAACAGCGCCGCGTACACGACGGCCAGGAACGCCCATTCCCAGAACCGTCCGGGGCCAAGCCTGGCGGCATAGCGCTGCGCCGCATAGTAGTACAGCTGCCATTCGAGCGAGGCCGCGAACTCCGCCAGCAAAAAGGCGCGCGCGGTGCAGTAGGCGCAGGCGAACGCCGACATATCGCAGCACAGGCGGATCAGACCGTACATCAGCCCCACTGCCACCGCCATGCAGGGCATCCACCAGCCCAGCGGCAGCGTGCCGGTGTAGTACAAAAAGGCGCCCTGCAGGGTCAGCGCCAGCGCCAGCGTGCCCCAGAGCGCCGCCCCCTTGAAGCGCGGGCCGAAGTGGAAGATGCACAAAAGGCAGGCGCTCCACTCGGCCAGGGCGGTGAACAGGCGCGGGATGTTGGGCGTGATGCTCACGGTGTGCCACCCCCTATGTACTCGGCCAATGCCTGCATAAAGGCGTTTTTGCGGCCCCGGCTGATGGGCAGGCGCGCGCCCGCCACGACGGCGCAGCCGTCCCGGATGCCCTCGACGTGCGCAAGGTTGACAAGGCAGCCCTTGTTGCAGCGGAAAAAGTGCTGCGCGGCCAGCCGCTCGCCCGCCTCGCCGATGGCGCCGGCGGAGACGTAGGCGCCGGTGCGGGTGTGGTAGGTGAGCTGATGGCCCTGGCTCTCGATATAGGTGATCTCGCCGGCGGCCAGCTTGACCACCCCGCCCTTGACCGCCACCGCCAGATACTGCTCCTGCCGCGCGCCGAGGCGGCGCACGGCGCGGCCCAGCCGCTGCGCGAACGCGAAATAGTTGACCGGCTTGAGGATGTAATCCAGCGCGGCGACCTCGTACCCGCGGATGGCGTACTGCGCCATGTTGGTGATGAAGATGATGATGACCTCCTGATCGGTGCGGCGGATGGCGGCGGCCGCCTCCATGCCGTTCATCAGCGGCATCTCGATGTCCATGAGGATGATGTCGAACTGGGAGCGGAAATGCTCTGTCAGCTCATCGCCGTCGGCATACGGCGTGATCTTGAAGGTCTGGCCGTTCTCGCGGCCAAAATCTTCGATATAACGGCAAAGCTGTTCCCGGTACTGCGCGTCGTCCTCCGCGACGGCGATGCGGATCATCGCGTGCTCCTCCTTTCCCCGATGCCGCGCCCCGGGGCACGGCAGGCCCCGCCGGCAGGGGCAAACGTCCCCGCCGGCCCCACAATGGGCCATCGATCATTCCTTTGCCGCGGCAGCGCCCGGCTCACTTTACTCAATACTGTACCATAAAACGCGAAAAAAGGCAACAAAAAGCGCCGTACACGGCAGCGTGCCGGGCTTTTCGGCACGCTGCAAAGGGTGTACGGCGGCAGTTCAGGCAAACTGTTCGTCCTCGGCGTCGGCGATGGCGGCCAGGAACGCATCGCGCGAGGCGGCGCGGCGCAGCTGCGCGCGCAGCTCGCGGTTCGCGAGCAGGTTGACCAGGCGCGCGAGCATCTGGATCTGGCGGCTGGCATCGCCGTCGGGCAGGGCCAGCAAAAACACAAGGTCGACGGGGCGCCCGTCGGCGGCGCCCCAGTCCAGCGGACGGCGCAGCGTGAGCGCCGTGATGCCCGGCGACGCCACCCCGGCGTTGACCGCGTGCGGCAGCGCGATGCCCTTGCCGATGGCGGTGCCGCCGTTCGCCTCACGCTCGCGCACGGCGTTGTAATACGCCGTGCCGTTGGTGATGGCGCCGCATTTTTCCTGCAATTCGACCAGGATGCCCAGCACGTCGGCGGGGGTGCTGATATCGGCCTGCAGCAGCACGCCCTCGCGCATGAACAGGTCGCGGATGTGCAGCGGGGCCGGCCCGCCGCGGCGCAGCGCCCTCACAGGGCCTGCCGGCTGCGGGTGAGCCTGTACAGGAACTCCCCTACCCCGCCCTCACTGCACGAGCAGAGGGTGACCTCGTCCGCCTCGGCCTTGACCTCCGCCGGGGCGTTGGCGACCGCCACCGCGTAGCCGGCGGCGCGCATGAGCTCGAGGTCGTTGTAATAATCGCCGATGGCGACCACGTTCTGCTGCGGCACGCCGGTCAGCGCGCAGAGCTGCTGCAGCGCGCTCGCCTTGCTGACGCCGGTGGGCATGATCTCATAATAAATGCTGTTGGTGCGCACAAAATAGTTCTCCCTGCCGTAGTAGCGCGTTTTGGTGAAGCGCGCCACGCGGTCAAGGGTGTCGGGGTCGGCGGCAAAGATGACCTTGTTCCAGTCGTCGGGCACGCTGTCCAGCGGGCAGGCGACGCTGCCGATGTGCTCGTCCACCTGCAAGGCGTGGGTGCGGGCGTTGGCATGCACGACATACATCTCGCCGCCGGCGGCCATCACGGCCACGCTGACGCCGGGGAAATTTTCATGGATATCGCGCACGGCGAGCGACGCCTGCATCTTGTCGACCGAGGCGCTGTAGAGCACATCGCCGCTTTCCAGATCCACGATGAGCGAGCCGTTGCAGGAGATGACCGGCAGCGGCAGCCTGAGCCCGCCCAGCGCCGCGCGGATGGACTCCGGCGGGCGACCGGTGGCGACCGTGAACCGCCCGCCCATACCGACATACAGGCGGATGACGGTGCGGTTGCAGCTGGGGATGCCCTCGGCGGCGGTCAGCAGCGTATTGTCCATATCACACAGGACAAGACTGTCACGCAGGGTGGGGCGCATGGGCAGGGCTCCTTTCGGGGGATAAGATGGGGCGGTCAGCGCAGCCGCCTGAGCGCATCGAGGAAATACGCGGGGAGCGGGGCCTCAAAAAACATCGGCTCACCGCTGCGCGGGTGGACAAAGCCGAGCCCCGCGGCGTGCAGGCACTGGCCGCCGGGGATGACCGGCCTGCGCGGGCCGTACACGGTATCGCCGGCCAGCGGGTGGCCGATGTGGGCCATGTGTACGCGGATCTGGTGGGTGCGCCCGGTCTTGAGGCGGCATTCGAGGTAGGTAAAGCCGTCAAGGCGCTCGAGCACGCGCCAGGCGGTGCAGGCGTACTTGCCGTTTTGCCGCGTGACCGCCATGCGCTTGCGGTCGCGCGGGTCGCGGCCGATGGGGGCCTCGATGACGCCCTCGTCCTCCCGCAGGACGCCGTGCGCGACGGCGCGGTAGACGCGGTGCAGCGTGTGGTCGCTGAGCTGGGCGCTGAGCGCCGCGTGGGCGAAATCGTTTTTGGCCGCGACGAGCAGGCCGGAGGTATCCTTATCGATGCGGTGCACGATGCCGGGGCGCGCCGCGCCGCCGATGCCGGAAAGCTGCCCCGCGCAGTGGCACAGCAGCGCGTTGACGAGCGTGCCGTCGGCGTTGCCGGGGGCCGGGTGTACGACCATGCCGCGCGGCTTGTTGATGACGAGCAGGTCGCCGTCCTCATACACGATGTCGAGCGGGATATCCTGCGGCTGCGCGGCGATGGGCTGCGGGTCGGGCAGGCAGACGGCGACGGTCTGGCCGGCGGCGAGCTTTTGCTTTTTGTTGGCCGGCACACCGTCCACCAGCACGGCGCCCTGTTCGGTCAGCGCCTGGAGGTAGCTGCGGGAGAGCGCCGGCTCCCCGCCGTCACGGCAGGCCTCGGCCAGCCAGCTGTCGAGCCGCTGGCCGGCTGCCTGCGGCGGCACCGCGAAGTCAAGCCGGCGCATCGGGGCCGCCCTCCGCCGGCGGGGCCCTGCGCAGGTCGAGCAGGATGCTCAGCACCAGCAGCCCGACGCCGGTGCACACGCAGATATCGGCAAAGTTGAACACCGAAAAGCGGATGAACTGGAAATTGAGGTAATCGACCACCTGCCCGTTCAGCGCGCGGTCGATGAAGTTGCCGATGCCGCCGCCCAGCACCAGCGTCCAGGCGGCGCGCTCGAGCGCGGTGGGATGGCCGAGCATCAGCCAGCCCCCCACCGCCAGCAGGATGGCGCCGGTGGCGAACAGCAGCAGCGCCCGCCGCCCGCTGAGCATCGAGAACGCCATGCCGTCGTTGAGGACATAGCGCAGCTCGATCACCCCCGGCCACAGCGGTCTTGCGCCCACCGGCAGCAGCGCGGCGGTGGCCCAGTGCTTGAGCAGCTGGTCGAGCGCGACCAGAACGGCGGCGCACACGGCGCTTGCGATCTTTTTGCCCATAGAGCCCCCCATCGGTGCGCGCGGCGGCGTTACAGCCCCAGCACCTTTGCGCAGCGCGGGCAGAGGCCCGCCGCGCTGACCGCGGGGTGGTATTTCCAGCAGCGCTGGCACTTTTCGCCCTCGGCGCGCGCCACCTTGACGGCCACGCCGCCGCCCTGCAGCAGCTCGACGCGGGAGACGATGAACAGATCGGCCAGATCGTCCGGGGCAAAGCCGGACAGCGCCTCGTAGGCGGGGGCGTCGCATTGCAGCGTGACCGCCGCCTCCAGCGAGGAGCCGATGGCCTTGGCGGCGCGGGCCTCCTCGAGCGCCTTTTTGACCTCGTCGCGCACCTGCATGACCTGCGCCCATTTGGCGGTGAACGCCGCGTCGGCGGCGGGGCGGGGCGCGGGCATCTCCTCAAACACGACATAGTCCTTCATGCCGGGCATTTTGGGGATGAAGCTCCAGATCTCCTGGCTGGTAAAGCACAGGATGGGCGCCAGGAGCTTTGTGAAATCGACGAGGATGCGGTACAGCGCGGTCTGCGCACAGCGGCGGGCATGGTCGTCGGCGCAGTAGAGGCGATCCTTGATGACGTCCATGTAGAAGTTGGACATATCGGTGACGCAGAAGTTATACAGGGCATGGTAGGCGCGGGAGAAATCGTAGCTGTCGTAGGCATCGCGCAGCGCGGCGGTCAGGCCGTTCATCGCCTCGAGCGCCCAGCGGTCGATCTCGTAGAGCTCCGCCTCGGGCACGGCGTCGGCGGCGGGGTCAAAATCGCCCAGGTTGCCCAGCAGGAAGCGCGCGGTGTTGCGCATCTTGCGGTACGCCTCGCTCAGCTGGCGGAAGATCTCCTTGCCGGCGCGCACGTCCACCGTATAGTCGCTGGAGGCGACCCACAGGCGGATGATATCGGCGCCGTAGTCGCGGATGATCTCGGCGGGCTCGATGCCGTTGCCGGCGGACTTGTGCATCTGCCTGCCCTCGGCATCGACGACCCAGCCGTGGCACAAAACGCCCCTGTAGGGGGCCACGCCCTGCGTGGCGACGCAGGTCAGCAGGCTGGACTGGAACCAGCCGCGGAACTGGTCGGCGCCCTCCATGTAGAGGTCGACCGGCCAGCACAGCTCCGGGCGCTCGCGGCAGACGGCGCTCCAGGTGGAGCCGGAATCGAACCAGACATCCATGATGTCGGGGTCCTTGTCCCAGTCGGTGCCGCCGCACGCGCACACCTCGCCCGCGGGGACGATGTCGTTGGCGTCATACTTGTACCACGCGTCCGAGCCCTCGCGGCGGAACAGGTCGGACACGGCCTTGACGGTGGCGTCGGTGATGTGATATCGGCCGCACTTTTTGCAGTAGAACACCGGGATGGGCACACCCCACACGCGCTGACGGCTGATGCACCAGTCGCTGCGGTCGCGCACCATGCCCGCCATGCGGTCATGGCCCCAGGCGGGCTGCCACTTGACGGCGTCGATGGCCTTGTAGACATCCTCCTTGAAGGCGTCGATGGAGCAGAACCACTGCTCGGTCGCGCGGAAGATGACGGGGTTGTGGCAGCGCCAGCAGTGCGGGTATTGGTGGGTGATGTGCACGACGCCCATCAGGTGCCCGCTCTCGCGGATGCCCGCGAGGATGACGGGGTTGGCATCCCAGACCTTGAGGCCCCGGATGTTTTCGCCGGCCTCGGCGGTCATGCGGCCGGCATCGTCCACCGGGGTGATGACGGGCAGCTGCGGATAGTGCTTCGCGCAGACCTCAAAGTCCTCGACGCCGTGGCCGGGGGCGGTGTGCACGCAGCCGGTGCCGCCCTCGAGCGTGACATGGTCGCCGACGATGACGAGCCCTGTGCGGTCAAGGAACGGGTGGCGGTACTCCATGCCCTCCAGCGCGAGGCCGGTGACGGTATCGGGCAGCACCTCGTATTCCTCGATGCCGCAGGCCTTCATCGTGCTCTCGACGAGGGCCGCGGCCATGATGTGATAGTCCTGCCCGATCCTGACGAAGGCATACTCCATGTCCGGGCCGAGGCAGGTGGCGACGTTCGCGGGCAGTGTCCAGGTGGTGGTCGTCCAGATCACGACCCAGGCCTTTTCCAGCGGCACGCCGTGCTTGGCCAGCACGCCGTTTGGATCCCCGGTGATCTTGAAGCGGACGTAGATGGAATCGCACTCGTCCTCGGCGTATTCGATCTCGGCCTCGGCCAGCGCGGTGCGATCCTCGGGGCACCAGTACACGGCCTTGAGGCCCTTGTAAATGTAGCCCTTTTTGGCCATCTCGCCGAAGATCTCGACCTGGCGGGCCTCAAACTCCGGCTTGAGGGTGAGGTAGGGATCCCCAAAATCGCCCTGCACGCCGAGACGCTTGAACTGCTCGTTCATCACGTCGATGTGCTCGGTGGCGAACGCCCGGCAGACGCGGCGCAGCTCCAGCCGGGACACGCCGGCCTTTTTCTCGCCCATGGAGCCCAGCGCCTTGAGCTCGATGGGCAGGCCGTGGGTATCGTAGCCGGGCACATAGGGGGCCTGGAAGCCCGCCATGTTCTTGTAGCGGATGATGATGTCCTTGATGATCTTGTTGAGGGCCGTGCCCATGTGGATGCTGCCGTTGGCATACGGCGGGCCGTCGTGCAGGATAAAGCGCGGCTTGCCCTCGTTTTGGGCGATCATGCGCTCGTAGACCTTGTTCTGTTCCCAATCGGCGAGCATGAGCGGCTCTTTTTTGGGCAGGCCGGCGCGCATCTCGAAATCGGTGGTCATTTTGTGGATGGTCTGGTTGTAATTCTGCGGCAAGGTCAGGCACTCCCTCTGTTGATGATGGCATGGATGTCGCCCGCGCGGCAGGGCCGGCGGGCCTGAATCGGCGTTACCCGGCCCCGGATGGCACCGGGGCCGGGTAACGGGGCTTCTATTGGGGTCGGCGCGGGGCGTCAGGCGTCAAAATCGACGCCGGAGAAGGATTCGAGCCCCTGGGGCAGCTTGGCGCTTTTCTTTTTGGGCTTGGGCTCGGGCTCCTCATAAAGCCCGGCGCCGGGCACAAAGCGCGTGCCCTCGGCATAGGCGGTGCCGGGCGCGTCGTCGGGCGTCTCCACGGCGGGCTTCCCGGCGATGGCGAACTCCACGGTGTCGACCGGGGCCTCGCTTTCGGGCTCGTCCAGACCGGGCTGGTAGAAGGCGGCGCTCTCCGGCTCGCCGAACTGCTGCTGCACATACTCCTCAGGCGCCGGCTCCGGCGCGGGCATGGGGGCGGGCGCCGGCTCCGGGGCAGGCTCCTGGATGGGCTCCGGCTCGGGCTCCGGGGTGGGCTCGGGCTCCGGGGCGGCGGGCGCGGGCTCGACCTCCTCGGGGACGGAGGGGAGCTTCGCCAGCAGCTCGATGTGCTTGCGGTACATCTCCATCAGCGATTTCTTGAAGCTGTCGGCCTCGTGGTGCAGGCTGATGAGCTCCTGCTGGGCCAGCTCGACCTCGTCGCGGGCGTGCTGCTCGCGATCCTCGGCCTTGATGTTGGCCGCGCGGAGGATCTCGGCGGCCTTCTGCTTGGCCTCCTTGATGACATTCTCGCCCAGCCGCTGCGCGTTGAGCATGGTGGTGCGCAGGGTGTCCTCGTCCGCACGGTACTGGTCGATCCGCTGGGCCAGCACCACGAGCTTTTTCTGCATCTCGTCATGCTCGGCGGCCATGGCGTCCATGCTCTCGGCCACCTGCTTGAGATAGTCGTCCACGTCCTCACAGCGATAGCCGCGCATGGTGCGGTCAAACGTGACGCGGCGCACATCCTCCGAAGCGATCATCCAAACTCCTCCTCGATGTTGGGGCGGCTGCCCGGTTTTTTGGAGCCTCAGTACTGAAAATAGGTGATAAAAACGCGATCCTTGCGGCTTTTGCCGCCGATGTCCTGCAGTTGGTAGCGGCCCAGGCCGCTGACGGTGAAGATATCGCCGGCAAACACCGGCTCGTGCCCGGTGCGCAGCGGGACGTGCCCCACCTGCACCCTGCCCGCGGCGATGAGCTGCGCGGCGCGGCTGCGCGGGGCGCGCAGCATGGCGGCCAGCACGGCATCCGCCCGCAGCGCGGGCACGGTGGCCTGCCGCAGCGCCCGCTCGGGCGGGCAGAGCACCTCCGGCGGAGGCTCGGCGCATACACGCGCCGTCACCGGGCAGTGGCCCGCGCTCAAAAGCTCCCGCGCGATGAGCCCGGCCTTGTCGGCCAGGACGAAGACCCACGCGGCGTTCGGCTGCAGCAGCACGTCGCCCACGGCGGCGCGCTCCAGCCCCAGGCCAAGCACGGCGCCCAGCACATCGCGGTGCTGCGGGGCATCCGCCCCCGGTGCCCAGGCCACGCAGACCGGCGTGACGGGCTCCTCCCGCCAGGCATCGGGCGGCTCCAGGCAGAGCACACGGCGCTCGGCGCCCGGCCAGCCGCCCCAAAAGCGGGCGAACGTGCAGCCGGCGCGGTTCACGGCTGCCTGGGCGAGCGCCTGCTCGCGGTCAGACAAAAAGCCGGTGTGGCGCGGGATGCCGCGGTTCCCGGCGGTTTGGCAGAGCTCCTGCACGCGGTGCATGAGCAGCGTTTCCTCCGCGGTGCGGGGCGGCACATAGCCGCGCCGGGCCGCGGGGGCTGGCGCCGGCTCAGAAGAAGACGCCATTGTTCTCCAGCTCGTCGATCAGATCGCCCATGATGTCGACATTGTAGGGCGTGATGATGAACGTGCTGGTGGCCACGCGCTTGATCTGACCGTTGTTGGCGTAGGCCACGCCGGACAAGAAGTCGATGAGCCGGCGCGAGACCTCCTTGCTGGCGGCCTCAAGGTTCAAGACGACGGTGCGCTTGGCGTTGAGCTGGTCGGCGATGGCGGAGGCATCCTCAAAGCGCTCCGGCTTGACGAGCACGACCTGCAGCTGCGTGGTGGCGTTGATGTTGACCACCTTGTTGCTGTGTTTGGGCTGCTCGGGCTGGTTGTAGGCGTCGGGGATGGAGGCCGGCTGGCCGGTGAAGATCTCGTCCTCGGTGCCCTCCATATACAGGTCGCTTTCGGTATCCTGGTTGATGCCCAGCGCGTTTTTCAGGTTTTCAAACATAGACATGCACGTCTCCTTACCTTGGATGGTCTGTCGGCACACACAGCCCCTTGTGGTCGATACGGGCACTCCGGCAGGCTATATACCAGATATTATCCTCTATTTTATCGTGTTTGTCAATACAAAACCGCCAAAAAGAGCGCTATAATAGCTTTTTATCTTCGAGATGGTTGCCCTCGGTGATGATCTCGTCGTACAGGCGCACCTCGTTTTCGGTGCCAACGGCGCCGTCGGTGCCGGCGAGGATGTAGTTTTCATTCTCATATATCGCGCTGATGCGTCGAAAACGGACGATGCCGCCGTAATCCACATAGACGCCGCGCTCACCGTCGACGATGTGCAGGGCGCTGCGGTCGATGCGGATGCCGGTGTAGGTGTGCAGGTCGATGCGGGCCTCCTCCTGCCCGAGGGAGAGCACGTCGGCGTTGATGACCTCGCATTCCAGCACGAGCTTGGACAGCTGCCCGCCCTCGTCGGGGGCGAGCTCCACGACGCTGGCCTTGAGCGGGGCATCCTGCTTGCCGGGCACGCTGATCTGCACCGTGGACAGGCCCTCGAGGCGGGCGGCCTGGTCGGCATCGCAGACGGCGTAGAACCGCCAGTTGAAGCCGCTGACGATGTAGCCGGCGGCCCCGCCGTCGGGGCCGGGCACGCCGCTGTCCAAAAGGGCGGCGAGGTCGGCGGCGCTCATGGCGTCCAGCGTCGCCTTGTCGAGCGCCGGCGGCGCCGCGGCCGCCGCCGAGACGAAATAGCCATTTGAGCCGGCGGTGACGGTGGGCAGCGCGTCCAGCTGCGTTTGCAGCGTCTCTTGCTGCGCGCGCAGCTCGGCGAGCAGGCCGTCAAAGCCCTCGCTCTCGCCGGTGCGCAGCTGGATGCGGTTCTGCGCCAGCACGAACGCATCGCCGGCGGCGCCAGCGCCGGCATAGCTGGCGCCGTCCAGCGCGTCGAGCAGGGCGTACAGCGCCTGCCGGCCCTGCCCGGTCAGCTGGGAAAGGTCGGTGGCGGCGCCGGTCTGCGAGCGCTCCAAAAGCGAGATCTCGCTTTCCAGCCTGTCCAGCCGCTCCCGCTCGAGCCCCTGCGCGGCGTCGGTATACTGCTCGGCCAGAACGGTGCCGCCGGTCACGCGCTCGCCATCGGCGACGAGATAGCCGAGGCTGCCGCCGCCCGGCACGGCGGTCGCCTCGAACACGGCGACGCCGGGCAGCGTGACGCTGTCCGCAAGGGTGTACTGGATGGCGGTCTCGGTGCGGTAGGCGCTGCGCATGGCCAGATAGACCTGCACGCCCACATACACCGCCGGCACCGCGAACACGAGCACGGCCAGCGCGAACAGCACCCTGTGCAGCGCGCCGCTCCCGGCGCGGGGATGTTCCTGCATGGCGTGCGCCTCCTTTCGGGCGGGGTTCAGGCGCCGGGGCGCAAAAACGCCTCAACAGCGGCAAAAGCGGCGGGGGCGGGGTCGCCCTCGTCGACGAAGAGCCAGACGGCATCGGTCTGGTGGCGGAACCAGGTCAGCTGGCGCTTGGCGTAGCGGCGCGTGGCGGTCTTGAGCGCGCGGACGCAGTCCTCGAGCGACGCGGTGCCCGCAAAATACGGAAAGAACTCCTTATAGCCGATGGCCTGCGCCGCGGTCGTGTACGCCGCGCGGTTCTGCCAGACGGTCCTCGCCTCCCCGACAAGGCCGGCGGCGAGCATGGCGTCGACGCGGGCGTCGGTGCGGCGGTAGAGCGCCTGCCGGTCGCGGCAGGCAAGGCACAGGCACACGCTGCGAAAGGGCGGCTGCGCGGGGCGGGCGGCGCGGCGCTGCTCGCTCATTTTGCGGCCCGTCTGGGCGTAGAGCTCGAGCGCGCGCAGGATGCGCGGGGCATCGTTTTCATGCAGGGCGGCGGCGTAGTCGGGGTCGACGGCGCAGAGCTCCGCGTAGAGCGCGGCGGGGCCCTCGGCCTCCCAGCGGCCTTGCAGCGCCCTGCGCAGCGCGGGGTCGGCCTTTTGGGGGGCGAACTCGATGCCCTGCAAAAGGCTCGTGATGTACAGCCCCGTGCCCCCCGCCACGATGGGCAGCCTGCCGCGGGCGGCGATGTCCCGGATGCAGGCCGACGCGGCGGCGGTGAAATCCGCCACGCTGAACGCCTGCTCCGGCGTGCGGATGTCGATGAGATGGTGCGCCACGCCCTGCCGCTCGGCCAGGGTGGCCTTGGCGGTGCCGATGTCAAGGCCCGTATAGACCTGCATGGAATCGGCGCTGATGACCTCGCCGCCGAAACGCCTTGCGAGCGCGACGGCGAGCGCCGTTTTGCCGGTGCCGGTCGCCCCGCCGACGGCCACCACCGCGGCGCGCGCGGCGCTAGACGAGGCGGCCAAACTGCTTCTCCAGCTCCCTGCGGGTGATCTTGAGCACGCAGGGGCGCCCGTGCGGGCAGAACGGCGGGATCTCGCCGTCAAGGATCTTGCGCGCAAGGGTCAGCAGCTCCTCAGGGCCGGTGCGGTCGCCGGCCTTGACGGCGGCGCGGCAGGCGATGGAATGCAGCACCCACTCGGTGCGCTCGCGCACGGCGCTGTGCCCGCCGTCGGCCAGGCGGGCGGCCAGCTCGGTGAGCATGGCGGGGATATCGGCCTCCGCCGCCGGCACATCCGCCGGCACCGCGCGCACGAGCACCGTGCTGCCGCCGAAATCCTCGGCCTCGATGCCGGCGTCCCCGAGCAGGGCAAGGTTTTGCAGCACGGCCTGCTTCTCGGCAGCCGACAGCGTCACCTGCACCGGCATGAGCAGCAGCTGCGCCGCCACGTTGCCGTAGCTTTGGGCGAGCTTTTCGTACAAAACGCGCTCGTGCGCGGCGTGCTTGTCGATGAGGCAGAGCTCGCCGCCGCGCTCGGTGATGATGTAGGTCTTGAACACCTCGCCCACAAGGCGCAGCGGCGGCGCCGTCCCGGGCTCCATGGCGGTCTGTTCGGCGGGCAGGGCGCTGAGCGCGGGCGGCGCGGGCTCCGCTCCCAGCGTATCGCCCGCCTGTGCCGTGGGCGCCGTGGG
>CANRBN010000022.1 GCA_947628865.1 uncultured Gemmiger sp. | reverse complement strand
CAAACACCACCGCGGCGGCCAAAAAGAACGAGGCCGCGAACAAAATGAACGTCTACCAGAAGCTGCTCGAGGCGCGGGCGCGCTTTCTGGACACCGACGTGCAGAAGACCGGCAAGAACATGCACCTGTCGTTCAAATACTTTGAGCTCGACGACATCGTGCCGCCGGTGACGCGCATCTTCCGCGAGGTCGGGCTGATCGCACTGACCAGCTTTACCAGCGATACCGCCACCATGACCGTCATCAACACCGACGACACCGCCGACAAGGTCGTGTTCGAGGCCCCGTTCAACCAGATCAAGCCCATCGTCTCGGCCGCCGGCAAGCAGGCTACCAACGAGATGCAGGCCCTCGGCTCGTCCATCACCTACATGCGGCGCTACCTCTACATGATGGCGATGGACATCTGCGAGAGCGACGGCATCGACGGCAGCCTCGGCGCTGACACGCCCCCGGCCGCCGCCCCCAAGCCCCCGGCCACTCCCGCGCAGCGCGAGGAGGTGAAAAAGAACCTGACCGACCAGGACGGCCCCGCCACGGCGCTGCAAGTCCGCCAGCTCAAGGACGCGCTCAAAAAGCTCAAGGTCGCCCACCCGGAGAAGGAGGAGATGGTGGCCGACATCGCCGTGCGCACCAAGGGCTTTACCGAGATCACCAAGGCCCAGTGCGAGAACATTCTGACCGGTGTGGTGATGCTGCTGGAAGGGAAAGGGGAGGCGAGCGCATGAGCGCGGCGCGTGTATGCTCGGATGTGGGCTTTGGTTGTTATGACTGCTATGTGACCGTTCCCGGCTATGACATTTGCTGTGACAAATGCCTTGCCACCGAGATACGGCTGTTGAACGACTTGGGGATACGCACCGTCGGATGCTGCTGCGGCCACAAAAGGGTGCAGGGGTATATCCAAGTTGCCCCTTGGTTTACCGGGGTAATGAAAAGCCTCGGCTACGAGGAACTGCCGGTCGATGAAAACGGCAACGGCCCGTGGTGTTTTGCGCCGAAAAGCATTCTGCTGGACATTCCCGGCAAAAAGGAGGACAAACCATGAACAAGTACAAAGTCTCATTCCACGGCTTCGCCTACGTCGAGGCCGATACCCCGGAGGAAGCGCGGGAGGCCGCCGAGGACGGCCGCGAGGATTACATGGAGCGAGAGTACGACGACCCCGTGGAGGTCGAAGAATTTTTCGTGGAGGTGTGAGCATGAACTGGATAGACAATCACATCGAGATCACCCCGCCCGCGCGGCCCAAGAAGATCACCGGCACGCGGTTCGCGGCCATCCTCGGCCTGTCGCCGTGGGCCACGCCCTTCGAGGTCTGGTGCGAGGTCACACGTACCTACCAGAAGCCGTTCGAGGACACCATCTATACCATCGCGGGCAAGGCCATCGAGCCAAAGCAGATCGCCTACATGAAAAACGCCTACGCCATGACCGACCTGCGCACCCCGACCGACTGGTTCGGCCCCGACTACTTCAAAAAGACCCGCGGTGACTTCTTTGGCGAGTTCTCGGTGTTTGGCGGCATGTGGGACTCGGTGCTGGTGGACGAGGACGGCCGCCCGCGGGCGGTGCTGGAGTTCAAGACCACCAAGCGCAGCGAGGACTGGGCCAACGACGTGCCGGAGTATTACGCCCTGCAGGCGGCGCTGTATGCGTATCTGCTCGGCGTGGACGATGTCATCATGGTCGCTTCGTTTTTGGAGAGCAGGGACTACGACCACCCGGAGGCGTTCGTGCCCTCGGCGGCCAACACCATCACGGTGGAGTTCAAGGTGTCGGAGCGATACCCGGACTTTGATTACATGGTCGTCAATGCGGGGCACTGGTGGAGAGAACACGTCGAGACCGGCATCTCGCCAGACTACGACGAGAAGCGCGACGCCGAGGTGCTGAAAGCCCTGCGCACCAACAGCCTCTCGCCGGCCACCGACATGGACGAGCTCATCGCCAGCGCCGAGACCCTGCGCGCCGAGGTGGACGCCGCCAAGACCGTCATAGCCGCCAAGGAAAAGCAGCTCGCGCAGGCCGAGAAAGTCATCAAGGAGTACGCCGTGGGGCAGTTCCGCCCCGGCGATAAAAAGGTCGAGGTCAAGGGCAGCGCCTACACATGGACGGTGGCCTGCACGCAGACGGCGAGCATCGACAAGGACGCGCTCAAGGCCGACGGCCTGCTCGAAAAGTACACAAAGCCCGCCACGCAGTACCGCATGACGGTGAACGCGAAAGGAGAGTAATGATGACACAGACATTGAAACGCGGCGACAAGGTCGTATTCCTCAACACTGAGGCGCACAGACAGTGCCCGCGCTGGTATCCGCCCGCCGGTACGGTCGGCAGGGTGCTGGTCGTTAGCACCGGTACCGCACGGATACAGTGGCCGTTGGGCACGACCGGCGGCGAGGGCCGCTGGTGCGCGCCGCTCTGCGAAATTGCCCCAGTCACCACCCCGCTGCAAACTGCTCTGGCCAAGCTGCGCAGCTTGGCTCACAACTACAAATAACAAGGAGGAAACACACTATGGCACGCATTCCCATGACCAGCGGCTTTTCGCTCATCCCGGAGGGGACTTACATCTTCGGCATCTACGCCGCCACCTACGACGAGACCTTTGGCAAGATCGAGGTCAAGCTCGTGACCGCCAAGGGCCTGACCCACACCGAGCGCTTTTCCATCAAGGACAAAAACGACCAGCTCAACGAGAAAGCGCTGAACGCCTTTTCCTATTTTGCCCGCACCGCCACCGGCGACTGGGAGGCTGACAGCATCGACCCGGCAGACCTCGTCGGCTGTTACATCGAGGCCGAGATCGTCCACACACAGGTGCCGTCCAACCGCGACCCCGGCAAGACCGTGACCTTTGCCAACCTCGGCGAGAAGCACCCCGCTACCGGCTTTGCCGACGAGCCGAGCGCCCGCGCGCTGGCCCTGCTGCGCGGCGAGAGCGCCAAGCCTGCCCCGGCGGACAAACCTGCGGCTGCGCCCGCTCCGGCCACGGCGCCCGTTCCGACCACGCCCGACGGCGGCCTCGACCTTGACGCCCTGCTCGGCTGACAAAACCGCGAGGGGGGGGAGCCGAGCGCTCCCCCTCGTACAAAGGAGATTATACAAAATGTATAAATTTGAGAACAAGGAGGGCTGACCGATGGCGCGGACTTACTATTCCGACTACGTCACGCACTGTATGCGATTTTATGCAAAGAACCCGGAGCCGCTGTTTGAGAGCGAGGCGCTCAAATACGACTGGTACGCCTGCTCCGGTGCGATGCAGCTGCTGCCGGACGGGGAGCGGGACATCCTCACCGAGGTCTACCGCCGCGGCGATACCATCCCCGACAACGTCCGCACGGTGGCGTTCGAGCGCGGCGTGGAGCAGGACGAGATATGGAAAATGATCTACCGCCTCCAGCAAGCCGTCGCCAGGCGCCGGGGCCTGCTATGACCCGCACCGAGAACATACCGGGAGAGCTTTGTCTGCTCTCCCAATGGGTCTGCGTCAGTGCCGAAAGCAAAGTGCCCCTGAAAGCGTGGGAGAAAACGCCGGCGTCCACCACAAACCCGGAGACGTGGGCCAGCTATTATGCGGCGCGCGAAACCATGAACAGCAAAAACAACGACTGGTGCGACTATCTTGGCTTCGTCTTTGCCGGCAACGGCATTGTCGGCATCGACATCGACTGCGGCGTGGACGCCGAGGGCTTCATCACGCCGCTGGCGGCGGATATTATCGGGCGATGCCGGAGCTACACCGAGCGCTCCAAAAGCGGGCGCGGGTTCCACATCCTGCTCAAGGGCGTGCTGCCGTTCAAGGGCAAAAACAATCTTGCCGGCGTGGAAATTTACCAGTCGGCGCGGTACTTCATCCTCACCGGCGACGTGCTGCTCTACCGCACGCTGGAAGAAAATCAGGCGGCCATCGACTATGTGCTGGCGACGTATTTCCCCGACGCGCCGCGCGAGAGCGGCGGGCCCGTGGGAGAGCGCATCTACACCCCGGTCTGGGCGCCGCCGGCGGGCGGGCGCGTGCCGCTGCGGCCAAGCTACCCGCGCATCACACCGGGCAGCCGCAACCTGTCCCTGACCTCGCTGGCGGGCGCGCTGCACGGGCAGGGTTGGCCCAAGGCGGAGCTGTACGCCGAGCTTTTGCGCGCCAACGCCGCAGCCTGCGACCCGCCGCTCGACCGGCGCGAGATACAAAGCATCGTCAACAGCGTGACGAGATACAAACGATAGGAGGCAAACCAATGGACGATGAAACCAAGGTCAGCGACCGGCTGGCGTATTTTATGGATTTCCTGCGCGGGGCAGAGCAGCAGTACAACATCGCCTCGCAGGACGCCCAGCAGGCCTGCGCCGAGACCGGCGACATTTTACATGAGATCGAGCTGGCCGACCACACGCCGGAGGAATATATCAGCCTGTGCGGCACCCTGCGTGAGGTGCGCCAGCGGCGGCGCCGGGCTAAGGACCTGTACAGCGCGCTGTGGCCGGTCGTGACGTGGCTCAATGACAACCGCAAGACCGTGCAGGGGCTGGAAAAGCTGCTGGGCGACGTGCGCAAGGCCGAGCGCGCGCAGGAAAGCCGGTACTACACCCCGCGCACCAACATTTTGGCGGAGGAAAGGGAGGCGCCGTGAACATCCCGAAAACCATCAAGCTCGGCGGCGTGAGGTATGCCGTCGAGATCACCGACAAGCTCAACCTCGGCAGCGCCAACTACTCCGCCGAGATAGATTACCTGACCCTCACCATCCGCGTCTGCCCGACGGCGCCGCAAAAGCAGGAGGTCGATTTCCTCCACGAGCTGCTGCACGCCATCGCCGACCACCTCGGCTACAAAGACCACGACGAGAAGAAGATCGACGAGCTGGCCCACGCGCTCTACATGGTGATAGAGGACAACCCGGCGCTGTTTTCGCCGCCGGAGAAAGCGGAGAACTTGAAACCGAGTAAAGGAGCCCGCCCATGACCACCAACAAAAACGGCGACCTTGTGCCGGAGAACATCGAGGAATGGATCGAGATCCACGGCGAGCCCATCTACGAGGACAGCGACGCCGCCCGCGGCTCCGGCGCCGATGACCTGCCGCCGATCCGCATCGTGGACTGCGCGCCCGTGCCCTACGACGAGCAGCCCGACCGCATCGGCCTCGACCAGTGCGTCTACGAGACCGAGCGCGGCGGCAAGCAGATCAACTACCCCAACACCGTGCAGGCCATCGCCCGCGCCAACGACGTCATCAGCGTCGACCGCATGCTCTACTCGCCCGACGGCGCCGTGTCCGATATGTCCATGCGCAAGGAGATCTCCGACAGCCTCGTCGCCGCCGGCTGGACCGCCGTGCTCGACGCACCGGTCACGCACATTCTCAACTCCATCAAGGACACCTTCCACCGCGACCGCCTGCCGGTGGACCGCTCGGTCATCCCATTCGCCAACGGCGACCTGCATCTGCACCCCGGCGGCTGGGAGTTCCGCCGCGGCGAGAAAAAGCAGGGAGCCTACCGGCTGGCGGTGGACTTTCTCGAGGAGGACGAGCCGATGCCGTGGTTCACCAAGTGGGCCAACGACGTGTTTGAGCGCGACGACATCACGACCCTGCAGGAGATGATCGGCTACTGTCTGGTGCCCGTCACCGACGCGCAGGAGGCGTTCATCCTCGTCGGCGAGGCCGGCGTCGGCAAATCGGTGCTCACGCACCTGCTCGGCGCCATCTTCGGCAACGCCTATCAGGAGCTGAGCATCAAGGAGCTGGCGCAGAACCGCTTTTACACGGCGCTGGTCGAGAACAAGCTGGTCATCTACGACGACGATCTCCACACCGAAGCCATTGCCGAGACCGGCATCTTCAAAAAGCTGGTGACGGCCAATCAGGAGATCACCGCCGAGCGAAAGTACGAGCAGCCGCACAAATTTCTGCCGTACGCGACCATCATCGCCAACAGCAACGATATGTTAAAGACCCTCTACGACGACTCCGACGGCTTTTACCGCCGCCTGCACCCGCTCCACGTCAAGGACCGCGACCCCGCGCGCAAGAACATTGCCAACATGGCCGAGCTGGTCGCCCGCGAGCGCAACGCCATCGCGCGCTGGGCGCTGAAAGGCTTGGCGCGGGTGATGGCCCACCAGTACCGCATCGCGTGGAGCGACCGCTCGCGCGACTACATGGGCGCCGAGAAGGCCAAGGGCCTGCATTTCCCCGACTTTATGGCGCTGGTGTTCGAGCCCGACCCCGACGCGGCGCTGACGATGCAGCGCATCGGCAAGGCGTACAGCGTCTGGTGCCGCCAGAACGCCGTGCAGGAGATGAGCGCGCGACGGCTGCAGAACTGGATCGGCGCCAACGCTGAGAAGTACAAGGTGCAGAAAGCATACATCGGCGGGCGCCGTTTGCGCGGCTACAAGGGACTGAAAATGCGGCCAGAATGGGAGCAGATGATACCCTTGTGATGCAAAATCGAGCGGTCGAGCAGTTTATGAGAGGTCTGTTTTTGACGACCTCTCACCCGAAAAACGACGACGCAAGGCCGGAATTTTGAAAAGTGAGCGGTTGAGCAGTTATTATATAAAACTATTGTATGTGCGTGCGTGCGCGCATGATAGAGAGTTTTTAGAGAATAAAACCGCTCAACTGCTCAAAAGACGAAAGAACGTTATTTTATAAAGAGAGGTCGGCGCACTACGAAAAATGACCTCTCAAAGAGGACTCTTTCACGCAAAGAGGACTCTCCCGACAAAGGAGGACACAATGGAGAAACCTGAAAACGATGTGAAAATCAGCCCGCGCACCGGCAAGCCGATGAAGAAGCCCCGCGGCGGCAATTCTCCGGTCATCGGCAACAACGGCCTTATGACCCAGCCGGGAGACAACGCCAAGATCATCGCCATCAATTTGGAGCTGCTCAACCTGCCCAACATCGACATGGACGACGTGAACGCCGTGGCCAAGAGGCTGACAGAGTATTTTGAGATTTATGCCAGGAGCGACTTTAAGCCGACGGTCGCGGGCATGGCGATTGCGCTGAATGGGCACAACCGGCGGTGGTTGTGGTCGGTAGTGAATGATAAACCCTTGGGCGGCGACGGGTACAAGTCAAACTTGCGTCCGGAGGTCGCGGACACCATAAAAAAGGCCTATTTTATGATGGAAAATCAGTGGGAGACCTACATGAACTCCGGCAAGATCAACCCCGTATCCGGCATCTTCCTCGGCAAGAACAACTTTGGGTATCAGGACAAGACCGAGCACGTGTTGACACCCAACGTGCAGCAGCCGAGCGACTATGACCCGGAGGATATTCGCCGGCGGTACATGCTCGACGAGGGCAGCGACTCTCAAACCAGCAGCGACTCTTGACGGCAAACGACTATCGACTTTCGACTATCGACTATCGACTTTGGCATAGGCAGACCGCCGCCTGCCCAGGCACCCAGGAGGCGCCGGCGCGGGCGGCATTTTTGCACAAAATCCGCCGGGCAGGGACGGGGTGGGTTTAGCGGTTTAGAGCGGTAAAGCAAAGCCCCGGCGCTGGCCTGGCGGGCGGCACGGGGCCGGGGCCCGGCGTGATCCGCCGGGCGGGTGCTTTTGGCGGATATATAAGGTATAGGCAAGTGTGCGAAAACTCAACAGTTTATGCACATTGAAAAAAATTCGGAAAAAACCGAAAAATTTTTGTCAAAAGCCTTGACAATTCGGAAATAACCGATTATACTATAATTGCAATCGGAAATAACCGAACACACAACCCCGCCGGGCGGCTGCCCGGACAGGCCAAACAAAACTGGAGGTATATAAAAATGACCTATTACATCAAAATTGAGCGCATCGAAAACGGCTACATGTTCACGATGCACAAGCGCGGTATTAAAACCCGCATCTATCAAATGTGGGCTGATAAGCGCGCGGGTCTTATTTATGCGGAGGCGACGCTGCCCGCCGGCGCAAAACTTAAGGTAACAGACAAAACGGTCTAATCAACAACACAAACACAAGAGGAGGTAAACACCATGAAAACCGAGCTTTTGAAAAATGCCCCGCATGCGTTCCAGGCGCTGCACTCTATTCTTGGCTTTGATTTCTGCAAGCCGTACGGGATCGCACATCTGTCCGGGCCGTACACCGGCAATAAGGCCATGAAAACCGCGGCGGCGGGCGGCTGGAAATATGGCGATACGCTTGCGATACTTACGAGAAACCCGGCGTCGGCCCTGTATGATCGCAAATACAAGCTTGTCACATTAGAAACCGGCGGGAACGTGGAAATCGAGTATCGCCCGTGGCAATATTATCTTGATTGGTTTTCCACAAAAGGCGATTTTCACACCGTCCGCAAGGCCGAAAAGGCCGATACCTTTATTATCTGGCAGGCGCGGGAATACATCAACAAGCCGGTGGAGAAAAAGCCGGACCTGTCCGCGCGGTTCGTGTTCGTCAAGGCGGATTATTGCAGTTGGAAAGGGCAAACGAACGTCACACGGCTGGAATTGAAACGGACCGACGCCGCCGGCGAAAAGTACACGCATAAATATATGGCCGGCAATGCCTATTATGCAAGCGCCCTGCTGCCGATCCCGGCGAGCCCCGCCGAGTGCATCGACAAAAGCGGTTATCTGCTGCGCGAACGCCGCGCCGAGTGCATCGACAAAAGCGGTTATCTGCTGCGCGAACGCCGCGCCGAGCTGCATCGCAAGGCCGACGCGCTGCGGGCCGAGCGGGAAAAGGCCGCCGCCGACGCCGAGGATAACGCCGGACGGGTGCAAGAGCTTTCCGCCCTGCTGGACGCCCGCCGGGCCGAGCTGGTTCAAGCGTTGACCGCCGCCGATACCGCCGACGCGCTGGAAACGGTAGGAAAAGCGCTTGTCGGGTTTGGCTTTTCCGGCCTTGCCGAGGCCGCGCACAAGCTGGAACGGTTCAAGGACAAGGCCGAGCGCAAAGCGTTTGCAAGTATTGCCGCGCGGGACGAGGAATACAACCGCATTTTGCAGGCATTGACAAAGGAGGGCTAAACATGGCAGGCAACGAATTGCAATGCAAGATGGAACAGGCAAAAGAGCTGCGCCGCATGGCCGAGGAGGCCAAAGCCGAGGCGGAAAAGCTGGAGGAGGAAATCAAGGCGGAAATGACCCGGCGCAACGTCTCCGAGCTGATCGCGGGGCCGTTCAAGGCGGTGTATAAAGCCGTCACGCGCGGCCAGCTGGACGGCAAAGCCCTGCGGGCCGAGCTGCCCGACATCGCCGCCCGCTATACCAGGCAGACGCAATACATGCGGTTTACCATCAGTTGAGGAGGGGCACACAATGGTTGATATGTGGTACGGCGACAAGCCGCAGGACGCCGACAAGATTGATATACACTTTTATCCGAATGACAGCGAGTACCGAGGGAACATTTGGAAGAACGGCAAAGCAATCGGGGATTATGTATGCACGGATTCGCTGAAATTGGAAAGGCTTTTTCCGCAGTTGGTTTTTGATTGGGATATGTTGGAGGTGTAAACATGACATACCAGGAAAGAAAAGAGGCCGCCCGGCAGGCGGCGCAGGAATGGCAAGCAGGCTTTGCCGACGGCGCGCACAGTTGGGAAGAGCTGGCCAACGCGGGCGCGTATTTTGAGAAGCTGGCCAGGCGGTATGGGCTTGTAAGAGAGTTTAAAGAAAACGGGATCATTTAAGGAGGGCGCACAATGCATACATATCTAATCATGCCGGAGGGCTGCCGGTGGTTGGAGGTCTACTATACAACGCCGGAAATGGCATACAGAAGCGTTTGCAGCGATTATCCGCCCAAAAAGCGGATAGCGGTACTGGATATGGAAACAGGCGCGGCGACGGTCTACACGCGCACGCTTGACAGCGCCGGGAACGTGCTGGACGTGATAAAGGAGGCCCACATATGCAAATAATTGGCCTTGTTGGTTATACTATACCCCTTTTCGGCAACCGCCGGTGCCTGCCGTATGGTAAACTGATCGTATCCGTTGACGGTGCCCGCCGTGTATGCCCGATCAGAGATGCGCCGGACGGCACACAATATATCACCGTAAACCGCAAGCGGTATCCGGTCGTCAATGCGGGCCGGCTGTATGCGCCGGTGTACAAGTTCATTTGACAAGGGGGTGTACCTATGTTTTGGATTTGTCTGCTGCTTTTCCCGTTCATGGTGTTATCCGATCTGCTGAAAATGAATAAGTGATGGGGTGTAGGTATGTTTTGCACATTTAGATTGATCGCCGACGACAGCGATCCGGAATTAAACCGTCGAAACGGTCAACGCGTCGAGGTCTTGCGCCCGTTATCGGACGCGGAGGCGGATCTGTTCGAGGTAGGGCCAATGTATAAAGTACGGTTTGCAGACGGCTATATTACAGACGCTTTTATAGAGGAATTGGAAAAGATACTGTAAAATCATAGGATCGCCCCGGCTGCGCGCCGGGGCTTTTCTTTGCCCGTTTGGGCGGGGGTTTTGGCCGGCGGGACGCGGTTTGGTGGCGTACCCCCGGCGGGGGATAGGCACCAGGGCGCCCGGCGCGAGGGAGTGGCGTGAGCAGGCCGAAAAAATAAAAAGATTCGGATATATCTTGACATTCGGTTTTATCCGTGCTATACTGTGTTCAACACAAATTTGGAGGGCTCCTTATGAAAACAGGCGACGCGATTCGGGAAATTATGAAGCAAAAAGAGGTCGGGGTGAATCAGATGGCACACCGGCTGGGGAAGTCGCCGCGCTTGGTGAGCGAGCGGCTGGGGCAGGAGAATATCAGCATCTCAAAGCTTTTGGAAATGCTGCGCCTGCTGGATTACAAGGTCGTCATCATGCCCCGCGAGGCCCGGCTGCCGGATGGCGGCATCGAGGTGGAGTGAGGGGGCGCATGCTGTGATTTACGGATATGCGCGGGTCAGCTCCAAGGGGCAGGATCGGTATGGCAATGGTCTGGATGTGCAGGAAAAGCAGTTGCGGGAAAACGGCGCCGAGCAGATTTTCCATGAGAGCTTTACGGGAACGAAGAAGCATCGCCCGGAGCTGGACAAGCTGATGAGCGTTTTGCAAAGCGGCGATACCGTGGTGGTGACGAAGCTGGATCGCATTGCCCGCAGCACGCGGGATGGGCTTGACATCATCGACGAGATGCTGCGGCGCGGTGCGGCGATCCATGTGCTCAATATGGGGAAGTTTGATACCTCTCCGTCCGGCAAACTGATGCGAACGATTTTTCTGGCCTTTGCCGAGTTTGAGAGGGATCTGATCGTCCAGAGGACAGCGGAGGGAAAAGCTATTTGCCGGGAGAACCGTCCAGAGTGGCGGGAAGGGCGAAAACCAAGGGAGCTGCCCGATTTTGAAAAATTCCGGCAAAAACAAAAAGACGGCGAACTGACCGTAAGTGAGTGCTGCCGGCAGCTGGGCATCAGCCGGTCGACGTGGTATGCGAGAGTGTGAGGAGAAATCGAGAGATGGGTACAATCGGTTTGCTTATTTTCGGAAGCCTTGGTGCTTCTGTGGTTTGCATGATCGTTGGCGGGATTCTGCTGCATACAAAAAAGCGTCAGAGGATAACCGCCGGGGCGGTGTTATTTATTGCCGGTGTGCTTTTTATGGTGACTTTCCTCGTTGGGGCGGTTATTGCCTCGTCAAGAGGAAAGTCTGGTACGGCGCCGGGTCAAACCGAACAGGTTTCCACTGGTGAGGACAGCGAGGCTACATACTCGAACGAGTTTGTTTCGGCCTGCGGGGAGGTCGGCATCGACACGGCGCTCATTGAGGGCTGGGAGCGGGTAGATGACTGGGCCAACGGCGCACGGTATCGCTTCACCTACAAGCGGCATCCGTTCTATGCTTATATGAATTACGACGGCTCGGTGCATTCCATCATGGTGGGCAGCACGGTTGGCACGGCGGTCTATCTGCAAGGATATGTTCCCTACAATGTAGAGGATTATCTGGTGGATGAGGACACGGCGATGGCGCTGATCCCGTATGCGGAGGACGCTGTCAAGCTGGCGCTCAATTATCCGGCGACCGCGGATTTCCCGTTGCTCGACTGGACGTATGGGCGGGAGAAAGACCTGTACCAGCTGCAAAGCACAGTGACTGCCCAAAACGGGTTTGGCGTAGAGGAGGAAATGCCGTTCACCGTTATCTTCGATTTGGGCACCGAGGGAAAGGCAAAGTGCGTATACCTGGAACTGAACGGCAGCGTGATCAGCAATGAGATGCCGGAGGAGCCGGAACGGGAGGCGGTCGCAGTGCCGGAAAAGAGCGCGGACACGCCGGCGGGAACGATCCGCCTTGTGGACGGGGAACTGGGCGAATACGGCAGGCAGGATCCAGTCTACCCGGAGTACATTGACTATTATCTGCCGGCGGGGCACTATACCGCCACCGGCAATGGGAAAAATAATATCGTCATGGTTATCGACAATGCCACGAACGATGAGGTGAGCCGGGTGACGCTGGCCGCGGGAGAAAGCGGGGAGCTGGAAGTCAGCGCAAACCAGCATATTGAGCTGGCGATTTATTCGGATGCGACGCTGACGGAAGTTCAATAAATCAAACTAAATACCAAAAATGCGCATGTTTGCGAAAGCTTTTTGCTTGGGCAGACGTGCGCTTTATTTTAGGAGGGATTTTGATGAAACAGTTCAAGGCAATCTATCGGATTTTGAAAGCGCTGGCCCGGGCGATGGGCGATGAAGTGGCGCCGCTCGCGCAGATCGCGCCGGAGGCGGTGGGGCTGACAGAGATGGAGTGGGAACAAATTCTGATCCTCTTGCAGAAAAGTGGTTACATCGAAGGTGTGCAGTGGACGCAGACGATGTCTGACTATAGCCCCCGACTCGTGCATCCCATTGCGCCGCGCATCACGCTCAAGGGGCTTGAGTATGTAGAGGACAATTCCATGATGAAAAAAGCGGCGGATATGATGAAAGGCGTGGTGGAGGCGGTCAAATGAGAAAATTGATGGACACAATCATGGCGGCGATTGAAAAGGAGCCGCTGGTGCTGGGAGCATATGAGGATTTGTACCACATCTGCCTTGAGGCGATGGGGAAAGACACGGCGCTGTCGGTGCGGTATCTGCGGCGGCTGTCGGCGTTGTGCGAGCGGGCAATGCGGGATCCGGCACTGCCGGACGGGACGGTGACGGATCTGTTCGCGCTGCACAAACGGGTGTGTTTAGCGGCGGCGCGGGAGGATTTCGAGAGTTACCTTTTGTACATCGAGTGGGAGCGGGCAGCGGACAAGAAATTCTATCTGCCGCGGCGGCGGGTGCTGGGGCATGTGGTGGCTGCCTTGCAGGCGCTGGCGGACGACGAGCTTGACCTGCTGGCCATCAGCCTGCCGCCGGGCGTGGGCAAGACGACGCTGGCCATCTTTTACCTCTGCTGGCTGGCGGGCAAGTACCCCAATGACCCCATGCTGACCGGCAGCCATTCCAACTCCTTCGTGCGCGGGGTGTACGACGAGTGCCTGCGCATTTTGGATCCGCACGGGGAGTACCTGTGGCACGACGTGTTCCCCGGGATTGAAGTCACCGGCACCAACGCCAAGGATTGCCGCATCGACCTCGACAAGCGGCAGCGGTTCGAGACGCTGGAGTTTACCTCCATCGGCACCGGCAACGCCGGTTTGTACCGCGCCAAGACCCTGCTCTACTGCGACGACCTCGTTTCCGGCATCGAGGTGGCACTCTCCAAGGAACGGCTGGACAAGCTGTGGGAGACCTACACCACCGACCTGCGGCAGCGCAAGATCGGGGACAAATGCAAGGAGCTGCACATCGCCACGCGGTGGAGCGTGCATGATGTGATCGGGCGGCTGGAAGCCGAGTACGGCGGCAGCGAGCGGGCGCGGTTCATCGTGGTGCCGGCGCTGAATGAGAAGGACGAATCCAACTTCAACTACGCCTATGGCGTGGGCTTTTCGACGGCGTTCTACCATGAGCAGCGCGACATCATGGACGACGCCAACTGGCGGGCGCTGTATATGAACGAGCCCATCGAGCGGGAGGGCATTTTGTTCGAGCCGGACGAGCTGCGGCGGTATTTCGAGCTGCCCGCCGGGGAGCCGGACGTCATCTTGGGCGTGTGCGACACCAAGGACAAGGGCAAGGACTACTGCTTTTTGCCGGTGGGGTATGTGTACGGCGACGACCACTACATCGACGCCTGCGTGTGCGACAACGGCCTGCCCGACACAGTGGATGCGCGGCTCATAGACATTCTGGTGCGGTGCAAGGTGAAAGCCTGCCGGTTTGAGAGCAATTCCGCCGGGCGGCGGGTGGCCGAGAAAGTACAGGCGGGCGTGAAAGAGCGGGGCGGCATCACCCACATCACGACCAAGTATACGACCGCAAACAAAGAGACAAAAATCATCTGCAACAGTGCGTGGGTCAAGGAGCACTGCCTGTTCAAAGACCCCTCGCTCTACACGCGCAAGAGCGATTACGGCAAGATGATGGACTTTTTGTGCGGGTACACGGTGGCAGGGAAGAACAAACATGACGACGTGCCGGACGGCATGGCGCAGTATGTCGAGTTCGTGCAGGGGCTTGCCGGGAGAAAGGTGGAAATTTTCCCGCGGCCATGGTGAAAAAGTGTTGACAGGCACAAGATATTGTGATAAACTAAGACTGAACAACTAAATAACAAAAATGCGCATGTTTGCGATAGCCTTAGGGCTTTTGTAAATGTGCGCATTTTTATTTTGTGCGGAAAGGAGGGGCTTTTGTGGGCGGCACGCAGGACAGCAAAAACATTGCAGCCAGGACGCGGCAGATGTTCGGGCGGCAGGTCATCAAGACCGATGCCACCGAGATCACCGCCGACAACGTGCTGGACGTGCTGCAAAAGGCCCTCGACGTACACGCGCAGAACCGCAGCGAGATCCAGTACCTTTGGGACTACTACAAGGGCAATCAGCCGGTTTTGAGCCGCAAAAAGGACGTGCGACCGGAGATCTGCAACAAGGTGGTGGAGAACCGGGCCAACGAGATCGTGTCCTTTAAGGTCGGGTACCTGTGCGGCGAGCCCATCCAGTATGTCGGGCGCAGCACCGACAAGAGCGTGACTAAACAGATCGCGCGGCTCAACGAGCTTATGTTTGCCGAGGACAAGGCCAGCCAGGACCAGGAGCTGGTCGAGTGGGATATGATCTGCGGCACGGCCTACCGCATGGTGCTACCCGACACGCCCGCCGAGGCGGATGATGCGCCGTTTGAGATGTTCACGCTCGACCCGCGGGACAGCTTTGTGGTCTATTCCAACGAGATCGGCCACCGCTCCATGCTGGGCGTCAAGTGCGCCTACAAGGACAACGGCACGGCGCGGTATTCGGTCTACAGCGCGACATGGTACTGGCTGATCGAGAACGGTCAGATTTTGGAGAGCAAGCCCAACCCGCTGGGCGTGGTGCCGATCTTTGAGTACCCGGCCAACAATGCGCGGCTCGGCGCCTTTGAGACGGTGCTGCCGCTGCTCGACGAGATGAACAACATCACCTCCAACCGCATGGACGGTGTGGAGCAGTTCATACAGGCGTTCTGGAAGTTCGTCGGCTGCAAGCTGGACAAGGACGAGTTCGAGGCGTTTTTGCAGCAGGGGGCGATCATGGTACCGCCCAACGACACAGGCGGGAACATCGACGTTGACCTGATCGTGAAAGAGCTGAACCAGCAGCAGACGCAGACGCTCAAGGACGACTGCTACAACGCCATCCTGACGATATGCGGCATGCCCAATCGCAACGGCGGCACCTCGACGAGCGATACCGGCGCGGCGGTGCTGCTGCGCGACGGCTGGTCGCTGGCCGAGGCGCGGGCCAAGGACAGCGAACACATCTTCAAGCGGGCCGAGAAGAAGATGCTGGCGCTGGTGCTGAAAATCTGCCGCCAGTGCACCGACGACATCACGCTGCGGCTGGCGGATATCGACATGAAGTTCACCCGCCGGAATTATGAGGCCATCCAGAGCAAGGCGCAGGTGCTGGATACGATGCTGAAAAACGAGCATATCCACCCGCTGTTGGCGTTCGAGCACTGCGGGATGTTCACCGACCCGGAGGGCGCTTACCTGTTGAGTGAGAAGTATTATCAGGAGCAGCTCAAGGCGGCCGCCAAGGCGAGCGGTGGCGAGACGCCGGAGGGCGACAAGGACAAGACCCCGGAGGCGAGGCCGGAGAGCGGCCAGCCCGCGGCGTGAGCGGTTGGGGTGAGGCAGCACGGGGCGTCGAGGACACCGAGCCGCAGCGAGGCGTTTCGGAGCGCAACCGGGCCGTAGGCCCGGCTCTTGGCGCGGAGATCGCCGCCCCCTACGATTTGCCGGACACCGGCATTGATTGGATTTTGAGCGGCGTGCCGCTTGGGATAGGCAGAGAAGCCTGAAATCACAAAAGACAGAGAAGTCTATAACCGCAAAATGTTCACAGAAGAACACAAAAGACAAGGGGGAACCTACCGATGGCAAGGATCGACACGACACAGATCGAGGGCTATGAGGCGATGAGCGCCGAGGACAAGCTGAAAGCGCTGGAAGCCTTTGACCTGCCCGACCCGGACTATTCCGGGTATGTGAAGAAAGACCTGTTCGACAAGACGGCCTCCGAGCTGGCGGCCCGCAAGAAGGAGCTGCG
>CANRBN010000021.1 GCA_947628865.1 uncultured Gemmiger sp. | reverse complement strand
CGCGCCGTGCCGCCGCCGAGGCCGCGCAGACCGCCGCCCTGCCCGACCGCGGCGCCGCGCTGCGCCGCATGACAGAGCTGTGTGAGCGCTGGTACCCGGCCTTTGCGGCGGTGTGCCCCGGCGGGCACATGCCCCGCGTCGCCGTGCGCGATATGCGCACGCGCTGGGGCAGCTGCAGCCTGCGCACCGGCACGCTGGCCTTTGCGCGGCGGCTGTGCGCCGCGCCCGAGGCCGCGCAGGAATATGTCGTGGTGCATGAATTCTGCCATTTTGCCCATGCTGACCACAGCCCCGCTTTCTGGGCCGAGGTCGCACGGCATCTGCCGGACTACGCCGCCCGCCGCGCGCTTTTGCGGCGCTGGCAGGCGGGCACGGCGGACGGCGCCGACATATAGTACGGTAGACGGCGGGAACACAAAACGGAGAGGAGACGGCGATGGCGGAACACAAAAAATATGATATGCTCGTCAAAAATACGCTGCTGTTTGCCGTTTCCAACTTCAGCTCCAAGTTTTTGAGCATCTTTATCCGCGTCTATCTGAGCTACGCCTTCGCCAGCCCCGATGTGATGGGCGTTTCCAGCCTGATGCAGCAGGTGGCCAACCTGCTCATCCCGGTGGTCAGCCTGGGGGCGAGCTACTCGGTCATACGGTTCGGGCTGGACGCCGCGCAGGACAAGGCCGGCGTCTACATGGGCGGCGCGGCCAGCATCGGCAGCGGGTTCGTGGTGCTTTTGCTGGCCATGCCGCTGGTGCGGCGCATCCCCAACGCGGCCGATTACCTGCCTATGCTCTACCTCTGCGTGCTGATGAGCTGCCTGCGCACGCTGGGCACGCAGTTCATCCGCAGCCGCATGCTCAACCGCCTGGCCGCCATCGACGGCGTGCTCACCACCCTCTCGCTGTTCGGGTTCTATATCCTGTACCTCAACGTCCTCGATCTCGGCGCGCAGGGGTATCTGCTGGCGATGTTCTCCTCCGACGCGCTGTCGGCCCTGTTCGTGTTCGTGGCCGGGCGCTGCGGGCAGTACGCGCTGCCGGGCCACTTTGACGCCGCCCTCTGGCGCGAGATGCTGTGCTACAGCATCCCGATGATCCCGGCGTCCATCAGCTTCTGGGTCATCAACGCGTCGGATATGTTCTTCGTGCAGGTGATGGGCCGCGGCTACGGCGGCCAGAGCGGCGATTACTGGGTGGGGCTGCTCTCGGCCGGGTATTTCCTGCCGCAGGTCATCACCATCATCGGCACGACGTTCTTTGAGGCGTGGCAGCTCTCCGCCGTCACCGAGGAGGAGGATCGCCCGGCCTTTTTCTCCAACGTGTTCCGCATCTATGCGAGCGTGCTGTTCTGCTGCGTGGCGGGCGTGGTGCTGTTCTGCCGGCCCATGATGCGCCTGTTCCGCGCCGACTACTACGATGCCTGGCGCATGGTGCCGTTTTTGGCCCTGAGCTCGATGACCACCTGCCTCAACCAGTTTTTGAACAGCGTGTTCGTCGTGTACAAGCGCTCGACCTTTGCGCTGTACACGATGCTGTCCGGCGCGGTGCTCAACCTCATCCTCAACTACTTCTTCATTTTGGCGTTCGGGCCGTGGGGCGTCACGCTGGCGAGCTTCCTGTCGCTGCTGCTCGTGTTTTTGCTGCGCGCGCGCTCGAGCCGGGGCCTGATCGAGATCGGCTTCCACCCGCGGTGGCTGCTGCTCAACCTGGCGCTCGTGCTCATCGAGATCGCGCTGCTCATGCGCCTGACGGCGTGGGTATGGCCGGTGCTCGGCATGACGGCGGGCATCATCGCGCTCAATTTCCGCGAGGTATGGCAGATGGTGCTGCGGCTGTGCGGCATGGTCGCGGGCCGCCTGCGCCGCCGCGGAAAGTAAGCGCACCGCAGGAAAGCACAAAGCACCCGCCCGGGCATGGCTGCCGGGCGGGTGCTGTCTGTTTGGAAAGGTGGTGGCGGGGGCGGGGCGTCAGGCCAGCGCGGGCTTTGCGTCGATGGCGGCGATGCAGGCGGCCAGCGAGGGGAACGTGACGGCACAGTCGGTGCCGATGAACCAGCGCTCCTCCCCATTGCAGACGATCTTGCGGATCAGGCGGCCTTGGTACTCGGCCTGGATATAGATGCCGTTGGGCATAGCGCTGCTCCCCCTGTATCTTGTTGTAGGTGCCGGGCGCCAAAGCTACCGCTGGTAGTTTGTGCGCCCCCGCGCCACTGCCCCTATTCTGCCACAAAACCGGCGCGGATGCAAGAGAGAATCGTGTCGTTTTTTATAGATTTTTCGCGCAGGATTTTGGCGAACTTTACGAACCGCCCCCTGCGATGGCACGCGGGTCTTCCGCAGGGGCCGCATCGTTGCGGCCCGCAGACTGTCGAAAAAGATGTTTTCCGAATCCATCGACCTCGGCTGACATGCGCAGACGAGGTCGATACCTCTAGAGCAAAAAATGCCGTTCGAGTCGCCTTTAGGCATGAGAACGACATTTTTTGCGACGGGGTGTGTCCTGTGAGAGGGGTGCAGGCGGACTGGCGCAGCCAGCTTAGCCGAGCCCCTCTTTTGCAGCGGGGGGAGGGCTGGCCGCCCTGCGGCGTAAAGATGGCCCTGCCGTTACACGAACTCGCGCCAGGTCTGCTCGGCGCGGGTCTGGAAATCGCACAGCTCCTGCATCAGCTGGCGCGCGCCGGCGCTGGCGCCGGGATAGTCGCTCTCGGCGCGCTTGCAGTCCAGCACCCCCTGCCCGCTGCCCTCGGCCAGCATGGTGGCCAGGTTGCGGTTGGACTTGTCCATCATCGTGCGGGTGCGGATGCCCATGCTCACGCCCATGCGGGCGGCAGCCGTCTGCCCCTTGGCCTCGGCGCCGATGGCGTCCAGCGCGGCGTGCG
This sequence comes from uncultured Gemmiger sp., assembly GCA_947628865.1. Lineage (GTDB taxonomy): Bacteria > Bacillota > Clostridia > Oscillospirales > Ruminococcaceae > Gemmiger. The sequence goes on along the minus strand of CANRBN010000021.1, from coordinate 13,999 downwards.
CCTGCTGGTTGATGCGGCGGTATTCCCGCTTTTGGCGCATCATCTCGTCCTTGAGCTTCTGGTCGCGCGCGAGGGTGAGCATCTCGTCCAGCGTGTTTTTGCCCATCTCGGTGTTCTGCACGATCTCCTGCAGCATCTTTTCGTTGTCGCTCTGTTGTTCCGGCATGATAAAGACCCCCTGTACAGCGTTTTTCTGACAAGGTCAGTATGCGCATACAGGGGGCTGGTTATGCAAACAAGGGCTCACAGCGCGGCCAGGCGTTCGAGCGCCAGCGCGCACACGGCGTCAAAGCCGTCGGCCTCGTTGGCGTCGGCGGCGGCTGCCGCCATCGAAAAGCTGCCCCGGCGGGACAGCGAGACCGCGTACCGCAGCCGCCCGTTTTGGATGGCCGCCCGCACGGCGGCGAGCAGCGTTTGGGCCGGCACGCAGGCGGCGGCCACAAAGGTGCCGTCCTGCCAGCGGGCCACGTCGGCGCCCTCCCACGCGGGGTCGAGCGCCGTGCCCAGGATGCCGGCGGCCACGTTCAGGCAGCTCTGCACGGCGCCGGGCCCCTGCGCGCTGATCTCGGTATACTCCGCCACGCGCACGGCTGCCACGGAGACCTGCCTGCCGGCCATGGCCGCGCGCAGATGGCGGCGGTTGTGCACGCCGGTCACGGGGTCGCGCTCGAGCCCGTCCTGATACTGGCTCAAAAGGCGGCGCAGCGCGTCGGCTGCGTGCGGGTCGGCGGCGTCCGGCTGGGGGATGCCCGCGGCGGGCGCGGTCTCGGCGGGCCGCTGCGGCGCGGCGTTCGGCTGCTGCATGGCGGCCTCCTTCTCCATCGCTTTACTGGTGTGAATCGCAAGGCTATTGTACCATCCGCGCCCCGGTTTGGCTAGCCCGTGCCTTGCACAAAGAATTTTGCCCAACGCATCCCTTTATTGTGAAAAAGCATTGAAAAGCAGGAACCGTTCGGCGCCGCCGCTCACGGGTCGATGACGGTGGGGGTGCGCCCGATGCCCACGACCGCGGCGGTGAGCTTTTGCCAGCTGTTGCAGCCGCAGATGCCGTCCGCCGTGAGGCCCAGGCTGCGCTGCGCGGCGCGCAGCGCCCCCGCCGTGCGCGCGCCGAAAACGCCGTCCAGCGTGCCGGTGGAATAGCCCAGCGCGTTGAGCGCGTCCTGCAGGATGAGGACGTAGGTGCTCTTGCTGCCGGTGCGCACGGTGGGGTAGCCGCTGGTCGTGCCGCGGCAGGCGGGCGTGCCGTAGCGGCGGTCAAAGTGCACCCAGGTGGGGGTATCGGCCAGCGGCTCCACATAGCCCCAGGCGCCGGTGGCGGTGGCGGCGGCGTGGATGGCGCGCCGCGCGGCCGCGCCGCTGCTCTGCCCGACGTCAAAGCTGACGCCGGCGTAGTGCTGGCTGGCGGTGCCGTGGCCGCCCTCCCAGATGCGCTTGAAGGCGTACCCCACCGGGATGCCGGCGCCGTAGCGGCGGCGGGTCAGGTTCCAGGCCTCCATCGCGCGCACGGTCGTCCACAGCACGCTCGCCCCGCTCGAGCCGCGGAACTCCCGCAGGCGCAGCGTATTGCCGTAGGAATAGGGCATGGGGTCGTTCTCGTTGAGGGTGTAGGTGTAAAAGCGGTCGGTGTAGGCATCATAGACGAACAGCTTGGCCATGGGGCTCCCTCCTTATCGGTCGGCGGTGTCGGGCAGCGGGCAGGCGGGGCAGACGGCGGCCTCGGCGGCGGCGCGCAGGCTCTGCCAGGTGGCGTCGTCCACAAAGCCCGGCGGCGTGCCGGTCTCGGGGTCGGTCAGGCCGTTCTCGAGCTGGTAGAGCTCCAGCGCCTGCCGGGTCTGGCCGTTCAGGATGCCGTCCTCGGGCACGAACAGGCCGGCGCAGTCCACCCCGGCCAGCGTGTTGAGCCAGCGCTGCACCTGCCACACAGCCGGCCCGGAGCTGCCCGGCGCCAGCGTGGAGCCGGGCCATACGCCGGCAGGGCGCGGCTCCGGCGAGGCCGGCGTCGCGGCGTACAGCTCGGCTGCCGCCGCCACATACACGGCCCAGTCCTCCGGCGTGACGGTGCCGGTCTCGGCAAGGCCGAACAGGCGCTGCGCGCTGCGCACGGCGGTCTCGAGCCCGGGGGTGAGATCCTCGGTGGGGGCGGGCAGGCCGTAGAGGTCGAGCTCCGGCAGCCAGGCGCCCAGAAAGAGCATCGCCTCGGAGACGGCCCGCACGTCGGCGCCGCTGTCCCCGGCGGTGAGGGTGCGCGTCAGCGCCGGCACGGCCCTGCGCCGCACCGCCGGGCCGCTGGCCGCCGCGCTCTGCGCCGCCTGGTAGATGCTTTCCCACGTCGCGGGGCCGACGATGCCGTCGGCGGCAAGGCCGGCGCGCCGCTGCCAGGCGAGCACGGCGCTGCGCGTGGCGGCGCCGAACCGTCCGTCCACCGTGACGGCAGGGATGGTGCTGTAATAGGCGGAGAGCAGGCGCAGGTAATACTGCACGGCGCGCACGCCGGTGCCGGCGGAGCCCTCGCGCAGTGTGCCGGGGAACTGCCCCGGCAGCATGCCCGGCTCCACCAGATCCTCGATGACGGCGACGGCGGTCTCGCGCAGGCGCTCCCACGTCGCGGGGCCGACGGCGCCGTCTTCCGCGAGGCCGAGCAGGCTCTGGAAGCCGCGCACGGCGGTCGCGGTGCCGGCGCCGAACACGCCGTCGACATCGGGGGCGGGCAGCGTGGGATAGTTGCCGGCGGCCAGCCGCAGCCACAGCTGCACGAGCCGCACGCTGTTGCCGGTGGCGCCCTGGCGCAGCACGGTGCCGGGCCAGGCGGTGCCGCCGAGGTCGCTCTGCACATCGAGCCACGCCTCGTACAGCGCCGTCCAGGTGGCGCGGCCCACGATGCCGTCGGCGGCGAGGCCGGCAAAGCGCTGGAACGCCTTGACGGCGCTCTCGGTCGCGGCGCCGAAGCTGCCGTCCACCGTCACGTTCAAGAGCGACGCGTCAAACCGCGCGAGCTCCGAGAGCCAGAACTGCACGAGCTCGACGTCGGTGCCGGTGGCGCCGCGGCGCAGGGTGCGCCCCGGCCAGACCCCCGGCGCCTCGGCGCCGAAATAGTCCTCGCCCTCGCTCGTGAGCTCGGCGAGATCCTTGACGCTGACGTAGATGTAGCTGATCTTGTACCACGTCGCGCGGCCCACCACGCCGTCGACCGTGAGCGAGAAATAGCGCTGGAAATTGCGCACGGCCGCCTCGGTGGCGGCGTCAAAGGTGCCGGTGACGGCGGGCTTGCCGAAGCTCGGGTAATCCTTGGCGATGCGGGAGAGCTGGCGCTGGATCGTCGCGACGGCCACGCCGGTATCGCCGCGGCGCAGCGCCGTGCCGCCGTAGCTCTGCGGGATGGACGCGATGTTCGAGCTCGTGACGAGCTCCACCCGGCTGCCGTAGTAGTAGCGCAGGATCTCCAGGGCGGACAGGCCCGCGTTGGCGCGCTCGACGGTGCCCCACTGCTTCATGCCGGGGCAGGTGACGAGCCGCCCGTCGCAGTATTCGGTGTAGTAGGGCTCGTTGTCGCCCGAGCGGCGCACATAGGTGTTGAACAGCTCGGCGGTCAGGCGCTCCATCACGGCGTAGACGGTGTGGCCGCGGGTGTAGGCCTGGTCATAGCTGGGGCTGCCGGTGATGTTGAACGAATAGCCGCGGCTGGGGTACCACTCGGTAAAGATGCGGTTGAGCGCCAGGCTGATCTGCGCCAGGATGTTGGCGCGCAGCGCCTGCTCCGGCCAGGTGGGGTATACCTCGCAGCTGGCCACGGTGGCGATGTAGGTCTGGAAATCCACCGTCACGTTGGAGGCGCTGGCGTTGGGCGCGCCCAGATGCACGGTGATGCGCTTGGGCACCACGACCTGCGGCAGCACGCGCGCCGGGCAGGTCACGCGCGGGGCGGGCCCGCTGCCGCCCTGCGAGCTGCCCTCGGCGAACAGCGGGTGGGGCGGGATGACGATGGCCGCCTCCGCGATGCGGTCGAGCGCGTAGGGCGCCGGGGCGCTCTGCGCGGCCTCCGCGGGCAGGAACTCCAGCCGCGCGATGGCCTCCTGCCCGTCGAACACCTGCACGCCCTCCACGCGCACGCTGCGCCAGCCCGCCTTTTCGGCCAGCAGGGTATACACGGCGTAGGGGCGCACGTCCGTGTTGTCCTCGTCCAGGCTGTAGCGCCTGTCCGGCGCGGGCAGGGCAAAGGACGCGGCGCGCCCGTCGGCGCCGGTCTCGGCGGTATGGAGCGCGGCGCCGCTCTCGTCGAACACGCGCACGCGCACGCCTTGCAGCGGCGCGGCCTGCTGTGCGATGCTTGCAAAAACAGTCAAGATTCCTGTGGGCATGGTAACACCTCCTGCCCACAGGCTATGCCGCGCGGCGTCAAATTGACAAATGCGCGGCGTTGGGGTAAAATCGGGGAGGAAACGCAAAATCCTGTCAGAACGGGAGATGTATGCCATGCGCTATGCCATCCAAAACGACCGCCTGCGCCTGACGGTGGACAGCCACGGCGCCGAGGCGGTCAGCGTGCGCGACGTGCGCACCGGGGCCGAGATGCTCTGGTGCGGCGACAAGGCGGTCTGGGGCCGCCACGCGCCCATCCTGTTCCCCTATACCGGCAAGCTGACCGGCGGCAAGATGATCGCCAAGGGGGTCGAGTACCAGGGCGGCCAGCACGGCTTTGCCCGCGATGTGGAGCACCGGCTCGTGCAGCGCACCGCCGACACGCTGATGTTCGAGCTGGCCGCCGACAGCCAGACCCTGCCGCTGTGGCCCTATGCCTTTGTGCTGCGCAGCACGTTCAAGCTGGCGGGCAGCACCGTGCACCACAGCCTGACGGTGGAAAACCCCGTCGAGCCGGTGCTGCGGTTCGGCATCGGCTACCACCCGGCCTTTGCCGTCCCCTTTGACGGCGCGCACACCACCACGGACTACGAGCTCCGCTTTGAATGTGAGGAAAGCCCGCTGTGCGTCAGCGCGCGGCCCAACGGGCTGCTCAACGGCCAGTCCTACTATCTTGCGCACAACGCCCGCGCCATCCCCCTGACCGACGAGCTGTTCCAAAACGACAGCCACTGCATGGTCAACCTGCGCAGCCGCACGCTGGCCCTTGTCGAAAAGGACACGGGGCGCGCCATCACCTGCCGCATCGAGGGCTACCCGTATACGCTGATCTGGAGCGCGCCGGCCAGGCCCGTGCGCTTTGTGTGCATCGAGCCGTGGCACAGCCTGACCGGCGCCGAGGACGGCCCCGTCGAGTGGGAAAAGCGCCCCGCCGCCGCCGCGCTGCAAAAGGGCGAGAGCTGGTCGACGACGCTGTCCACCACCTTTGCGCGCTGACACGCAAAAAACAAGGGAGCCCCCGCGGCGGTCGCCGCGGGGGCATGCTGTTTCTTCAGAGAAGGCTCTTATGCGGCGGCGTTGGGCGCCAGCAGCACGGCGCCCAGATACAAAAGGTACAGCGCCAGGCACATGGCGCCCTGCCAGCGGTGCAGGCGCTTTGTGAACAGCGGCGGCAGGGCCAGCGCCAGCGGCAGCGCCAGGCACAGCGGCACGTCATACCGGCGGAACTGCGCGCCCACCGGCAGCCGGTCGGCGCGGTACATCAGGCTGGACAGCGGCAGCGCCAGCGTCAGGCTCAAAACGGCGCTGTTGAGCATCTGCACCGGCAAAAGCGACGGCGGGTAAAAGCGGCAGCGCTCGGCAAAGGTCTTCCACACGGTGCCGAACGGGTGGTCGAGCACCTCGGCCAGCAGCGGCAGGCAGAACCCGAAGCTGACGAGCGTGGCCGCCCACAGCGCCTGGATGGTGCCGGTGGCCGCCGCCAGCTGCGTGGCGCTGTTGAGCAGCGCCTGCGCGCCCAGCCCCAGCAGCGCCAGCCCGGCCACGATGCCCGCGAGGTTGCGCAGGGCGTTGGGCACGCTCATCACCGGGAAGGTGCCGGTGCTGTCCGCCCCGGCGGCGGGGCCGGCCCCGCCGCTGTCCGGCAGCGCCAACGGGCGCGCGCCGCCGTTCGAGGTGCGCCAGCGGCAGCCGATGGAAAACAGCACGAACACGACGAACAGCGCCATCAAAAGCCCGGTGCCGGTATAGCTCAGAACGCCGTCGCGCACGAACAGCGCCAGCACCAGCGCGGCGGCGAACAGCAGCGCGCATTTGCCGTACCACTCGGTGCCGTCGACGGCGCCGCGGCGGCGCAGCAGGCACAGCGCCAGCACAAGGCCGGCGTCGGTCACGGCGCCGGCCAGCGCCGCGCCGACGGCCAGCCCGGTCACGCCCAGACCGGCAGCCAGAAACGACAGCACCAGCTGCGGCAGCGCCACGCAGAGCCCGGCCACCGTGCCGCCCACCATCCAGCGCGGAAAGCCGCACAGCGCGCAGCACCAGGTGGCGCAGCGCCCCGCCAGCCGGCTGCCGACGGCGGTCAGCACCAGGCCCAGGGCATAAAACAGCAGTGTGCGCACAAGCTCCAGCATACGACCCCTTTTGAAAACAGCGGCACCGGCTGCTTTCGGCAGCCGATGCCGGGAAGAAAACGCGGGCGCCTCAGTACGCCACGCCCCAAACGACCATGTGCCTGGCCGGCTTGCCGCACACCGGGCACACATCGGAGATGTGCTCCTGCGCGAACGGCATGTTGCGGCTGGTAAGCCCGGCCTGTTCCTTCATCGCTTCCTCACAGGCGAGCTCGCCGCACCACATCGTCTTGATAAAGCCGGTCTGCCTGGCGGCCTGCGCCTTGACCTCGTCCATCGTGGCGGCGGCGGTGGTGCGCGCCTCGAGGTTGGCCCTGGCGCGGTCATACAGATCCCTTGCCAGAGCCTCGAGCGCCGCCGGGATGGCGTCGGCGAGCGCCTCCAGCTGGACGATCTGCTTCTCGCGCGTGTCGCGCCGCACGAGCACGCACTGCCCCTGCTCGAGGTCGCGCGGGCCGACCTCGACGCGCAGCGGCACGCCCTTCATCTCCCACTGGCTGAACTTCCAGCCCGGGGCCTTGTCACTGTCGTCCAGCTTGACGCGGGCGATCTTCGCGATCTCGGCGGCGAGCGCTTTGGCCTTTTCGGCCACGCCGGGCTTGTGCGCCGCGATGGGCACGACCACGACCTGATACGGCGCGATGGCCGGCGGCAGGATGAGGCCGTCGTCGTCGCCGTGGGCCATGATGATGGCGCCGATGAGCCGCGTCGAGGAGCCCCAGCTGGTCTGGTAGGGGTATTGCAGCGTGTTGTCCCGCCCGGTGAACGTGACGTCGTACGCGCGGGAGAATTTATCGCCGAAATAGTGGCTGGTGCCGCTCTGCAGCGCCTTGCCGTCCTTCATCATCGCCTCGATGGAATAGGTCGCCTCGGCGCCGGCGAACTTCTCTTTGTCGGTCTTGCGGCCCCGGATGACCGGGATGCACAGCTCCCGCTCGCAGAAATCGGCGTAGCAGTTGAGCTGCTGCTGGGTCTCGGCCTCGGCCTCGGCGGCGGTCTCGTGGATGGTGTGGCCCTCCTGCCACCAGAATTCCCGCGTGCGCAGGAACGGGCGGGTGGATTTCTCCCACCGCACGACGCTGCACCACTGGTTGTAGAGCAGCGGCAGGTCGCGGTAAGAGTGCAGCACATGGGCAAAATGGTCGCTGAACAGCGTCTCGCTCGTGGGGCGCACGGCCAGCCGCTCCTCGAGCGGCTCGGCGCCGCCGGCGGTCACCCACGCGACCTCGGGGGCAAAGCCGTTGACGAGCTCGCCCTCCTTTTTGAGCAGGCTCTCGGGGATGAGCAGCGGCATCGCGACGTTCTCGTGCCCCGTGGCCTTGAAGCGGGCGTCCATCAGGCGTTGGATGTTCTCCCAGATGGCGTAGCCGTAGGGGCGCACCACCACAAAGCCCTTGACGCTCGAATACTCGACCAGCTCGGCTTTCGTGCAGATATCGGTGTACCACTGGGCGAAATCATCCTCCTGCGCGGTGATGGCCTCGACCAGCTTTTTCTTGTCCTGTGCCATGGCGTTTCCTCTTTTCCGGCGTGATAAAAAACCAACAGGCCGCGCGCGTGCCTGCCCATGCGCTTGCGGCACGGGCCCGCGGCAGGCCGGCCTGTTCAAAAGACGACTGAAAAGCGCGTTCAGATGCGCTCTTCCACATAGGCGGCGACGTCGCCGACGGTGTGGAACGTCTCGATGTCCTCGTCGGGGATATCGATGCCAAACTCATCCGAGAGGGTGGTGATCATGTCGATCACGTCCAGGCTGTCGGCGCCGAAATCGTTGACGATATCGCTGTCAGGGGAGATCTTGTCGGGGTCGACGTCCAGCTGATCGGCCAGATATTCCCGAATGCGCTCAAAAACCTCGGATTCCATCAAAAAGCCTCCTTACCGGTGCGATGGGCACGCCCGCGGGCGATGCTAGTACTTTTATAGCGTATCTGCCCATGCTTGTCAAGGCGGTGGAAAACTTTTTTGCCGGCGAATTTATTTTTGCGCTGTGCGGTTGTTGCGGGGCGGGCGATATGCTATAATAGGAACATGACCGGGCCCGCGCGCCCGGAAAGGAGGCTGCCGATGAAACTGTCCTTTACCAAAATGCACGGCTGCGGCAACGACTACATCTATCTCGATTGCCGCCAGGGCGGCCTGCCCGCGCAGGTGCAGGAATGGAGCGTCAGGCTCTCCCGCCGGCGGCTCTCGGTGGGGGCGGACGGCATCATCTGCATCTGCGCGCCCGAAAAGCCCGACGCCGACGCCACCATGCGCATGTACAACGCCGACGGCTCCGAGGGGCGGATGTGCGGCAACGGCATCCGCTGCGTGGCGCAGTATCTGTACACCCACGGCGTGCCCAAAAGCACGCTGGAGATCGACACCGCCTCGGGCCGCAAGACGCTGCGGCGCCTCAAAGAGGGGTACTGGCAGGTGGAGATGGGCAGGTTCTCCGCCATGGCGGCCGACCTGCCGGCCAAGGGGCTGGGCGCGGGGCCGCTCGTCAATGTGCCGCTGACGGTGTTCGGCGCGCCGTTCACCGTGACCTGCGTGAGCATGGGCAACCCCCACTGCGTCGTGCACTGGGACAAGACCACCGAGCCGCTGCCCACCGGCGGCGCGCTGGCGGCCATCGGCCCGGGGTTCGAGAAGAACAGCGCGTTCCCCGAGCGCACCAACACCGAGTTCGTCACCGTCGAGAGCCCCACGCACATCACCATGCGCGTGTGGGAGCGCGGCAGCGGCGAGACGCTCGCCTGCGGCACCGGCGCCTGCGCCAGCGTGTCGGCGATGGTGCTGCAGGGGCTGTGCCCGCGCGGGGAGCCGGTGACGGTATCGCTGCTGGGCGGCGAGCTGACCGTGACCGTGCGCGATGACGACAGCGTGCTGCTCGCCGGCCCGGCGGAAACGGCCTTTGAGGGTACAGCAGAGGTCTAAGGGACAGCGCCGCCGGCACCGGCGGAGCAAAAAATGAATTTTACAGGGGGAGACCGCATTGCAGCTCAACCAGCATTATGCCGAGCTCAAGGAGAGTTATCTGTTCAGCGACATCGCGCACAAGGTATCGGCCTACCAGGCCGCCCACCCCGAGGCCGACGTCATCCGCCTGGGCATCGGCGACGTCACGCTGCCGCTGGCGGCGCCGGTCGTCGAGGCCCTGCACGCGGCCGTGGCCGAGATGGGCGTCAAGGAGACGTTCCACGGCTACCTGCCCACCGAGCAGGGGTATGATTTCCTGCGCGAGGCCATCCGGGACTATTATGCCGGGCGCGGCATCGCGCTCGACACCGCCGAGATCTTCATCTCGGACGGCGCCAAGAGCGACCTTGGCAACCTGCTCGACCTGTTCGACACCGAGAACACCGTGCTCGTGCCCGACCCCGTTTACCCTGTCTATGTCGACGACAACGTCATGGCCGGGCGGCACATCGTGTACATGCCGGCGAACGCCGAAAACGGCTTTCTGCCCATGCCGCCCGCCGGCGGCGAGGGCGCCTTGGCCGATATCGTCTACCTGTGCAGCCCCAACAACCCCACGGGGGCCGTCTACAGCCGCGAGCAGCTCAAGGTCTGGGTGGACTGGGCCAGGGCGCACGACGCGCTCATCCTGTTCGACGCCGCGTACGAGTGCTTCGTGGCCGAGGCGGGCAAGGCCCGCAGCATCTACGAGGTCGAGGGCGCGAAGGACTGCGCCGTCGAGGTGTGCAGCTTTTCCAAGATGGCGGGCTTTACCGGCACGCGCTGCGGCTGGACCGTGGTGCCGCAGGGCATCGTGCATGAGGACGCCGAGACCGGCCTGCGCCAGAGCCTGAACAGGATGTGGCTGCGCCGCCAGACGACCAAGTTCAACGGGGTCGCGTACATCGTGCAGCGCGGCGCCGCGGCCGTGTTCACGCCCGAGGGCCGCGCCGCCATCGAAAAAAATCTCGATTACTACCGCAAGAACGCCGCCGTCATCGCCGCCGCGCTGGACGAGGCCGGCGTGTGGTACTGCGGCGGCAAAAACAGCCCCTACATCTGGCTGCGCTGCCCCGCCGGGATGGGCAGCTGGCAGTTCTTTGACTGGCTGCTCGACACCGCGCACGTCGTGGGCACGCCGGGCGCCGGCTTCGGAGCCTGCGGCGAGGGGTATTTCCGCCTGACCGCCTTCGGCGATGCCGCCCGCACCGCCGAGGCCGCCAAGCGCCTGACCGCCGCGCTCAAGACCCTGTAAACGCGCGCAGACGCGCAGAAAATAACCGTACCCAAAAGGAGGGCGAACGCCATGCAACCGCAGGATGAAATGATGGATTTTTTGAAGAGCTGCCAGGTCTTTTATGCCGCCACGGTGGAGGGATATCTGCCGCGGGTGCGCCCGCTGGGCTTTTCGATGTGGTACAACGGCCATCTGTGCCTGGCCATCGGCAAGCACAAGCAGGCCTACAAGCAGCTGCTCGACAACACGAACATCGAGCTCTGCGCCGCCAATGACCGCGGCGAATGGCTGCGCATCGAGGGCACCGTCAACTTTGACAACACCCCCGAGGCCCGCGCCGAGGCGTTCCGCGTGATGCCGCAGCTGGCCGACATGTACAACGAGGAGACGGGCCGCAAGCTGGGCATCGTGTACCTCGACAAGCTCTCGGCAAAGCTCTTTGCCATGTCCGGCACCGAGCGCGAGATCCTGCGCTACTGACCGCCGGCCGAAACGATATGAACCGCAGCGCCGTCCCCGGATGTAAAGCCGGTGACGGCGTTTTTTTGCTTTCATGGGCCGGGGAGAAAAACAGGGCGCCCCCGTCCGGTGCTTTCTACCGGACGGTGACGCCCTGCCAAAAAGAGGGAGAGAGGAAGATCAGGGATTGATGAGGGTGCGCCAATCGAGGTCGCCGTGCTCGAGGCCGTGGATGAGCACCTCGGCGGTGGCGATGTTGGTGGCCACCGGGATGTTGTGCACGTCACAGATGCGCAGCAGGTTCATCTCGTTGGGCTCGGCGGGGCCCGCCGCGATGGGGTCGCGGAAAAACAGCAGCATGTCCACCTCGTCGCAGGCGATGTGGGCCATGATCTGTTCGTCGCCGCCGTGGCCGCCGGGCAAAAACCTGTGCACGTCCAGCTGCGCCGTCTGCGCGACCATGCGGCCCGTCGTGGCGGTGGAGATCAGGGTGTGCGCGCTCAAAATACGGCGGTATGCCGTGCAGAACTGCGCCAACAGCTCCTTCTTGCTGTCATGCGCGACTAATGCGATGGTCATGGTAAACTCCGCTTCTTTGGGCGGTGCCCAAGCGCTGGGTTGGCCGGCGGCCCGTGCGGCTTGGCCGGGGACATTGGGTAAAGGACGGGGCGGATGGGCGGTATCGCCGCGCTGCAAGACCCGGGCGTGTGCCCTATACGGGGAACTTGAGCGCCACGCGCTCGCCGCAGAAGCGGGCGGCCAGCGCTTTGCCGGCCACGGCGGCGCCGCTGGCGGGCGGCAGCGGCGTACCGGTCGCGCCGGCGCGCCGCAGAGCGGGGCTTTCGGGGATGACGGCCAAAAGCTGGATGCCGACGGTGTCGATACATTCGTCCAGGTCGGCGACGGGTGCGTTTTTGCCAAAGCAGGCGCGCGCGGCGCGGTTGAGAACCAGCCGTACCTCCGCCTGCGGCATGCCGCCCTCGATCAGGCGGTCGGCCACGATGCGCCCGTCCCGCAGGGCGACGGGGTCGGGCGTCAGCACCAGCAGCGCGCGCTGCGCCGCGCTGGCCGCCGCCCGGAACGGCGCGCCCATGCCGGCCGCGGTGTCCAGCAGGATGACGTCGAAGTACGGGCGCATCACGCCGCACAGCGCGCGCAGCGGGGCGGGCTGTATGTCGCCGCCCTCGTACGGCGCGCTGATGACCGAGAGACCGCGGTACAGCGGGCTTTCCACCACGGCCTTGTCGCCCGCGCAGCGCCCGCACAGCACATCCTCGATGTCATAGACCGTGCGCCCGTATACGCCGGCGATGATGTCCACGCTGCGCAGGCCGGAGTCCAGCTCCACGAGCAGGACCTTCTGCCCGCGCGCCGCCAGCTGGGCGCCCAGCAGCACGGCCACCGTGCTTTTGCCGGTGCCGCCCTTGCCGGAACAGAGCATGGCGATCTGCGCGTTCAAGCGGCGTTCCCCCCGAAAGCATGCCCCAAAAACGGCAGGGGCCGACAAGGAGCCGCGCCGGCGGGGATAAAGCGAAATATTCCGAATATTATTCTAACATACAAACCGGCGCGCGGCAACCACCTTTCGGCTGAAAAATGTACCGAAATTTCATCGGCTTTATAGGGCACTTCGCCACTTTTTCGAGAAAAATCCCTGCTTGATGGCGATTTTTGTTTTTGACGCTTCACCGCTTTAAATCAAATGCGGCGCGCGGGCGCCCTGCGTGCGAAGCGCGGGTAATCCCGCCTCAGGGCATCCACAGGTCGGCGGCGTCGAGCACGGCGCGCAGCACGCCGGCGGCGTTGGCGCCGCCGCCGCCCAGCTCCAGCACCACCGAAACGGCGATGCGCGGCGCCTCGGCGGGGGCGTAGGCGATGAGCACGGAATTGGTGTAGTGGCTGCCGTCGGGCAGCGTGGCGGGCAGCTGCGGGCTGCCGGTCTTGGCGGCGCAGGTCACCCCGGCCCCGCGCAGCGCCCCCAGCGTGCCGGCCATGCGCACCATGCCCTCGCGGATGGGGCCGAACACCGCCTCGCCCCCGGGGGCGACGGCGAGCGTGTGCGCCGCGGCCTGCCAGAGCACGGCGCCGGTGGCGGGGTCGGCGGCCCGCTCGGCAAAGTGCAGGGCGGGGCGGACGCCGCTGTTGGCCAGCGCGGCGGCGTAGGCGGCCAGCTGCAGCGGCGTGACGGCGGTGTTGCCCTGCCCGATGGCGGCCTGCAGCTCCAGCCCGTTTTGGAAGTTTTCGTCCGTTGTCCAGGTCAGGCGCCCGGCGGCGCCGGCCAGCTCGGCGCCGGGGTCGGCGGCAAGGCCCAGCCGCTGCGCCGCCGCGGAAAAGGCGTCCAGCCCCAGCCGCCGGCCCACATCGTAAAAATAGATGTTGCAGCTGTATTGCAGGGCGGTCAAAAGGTCGACGGGCCCGCTGTGGCCGAGCTGGAGGCAGCGCGGGCGGTAGCCGCGGTAAAAGGTGTAGCGCCCGGTGCAGCGCACGGTGCTCTGCGGTGTGACGATGCCCGCCGCCAGCGCGGCGGCGGCCACCGCCGGCTTGAAGGCGGAGCCCGGCGCGTACTGGCCCTGCAAAACGCGGTCGAGCAGCGGCGCGCCCGCGTCGGCGGCGAGGGCGGCATAGTCCTGCCGCCAGGTGTTGAGGTCATACCCCGGCCAGCTCGCGGCGGCCAGAACGCCGCCGGTGGCGGTGTCCACGACCACGGCGGCCCCGGCGCAGGCCTCGCGCCCCTTGCCGGGGCCCTTTTCGGCGCGCAGGCGGGCCAGTTCGTCCCGCAGGGCGTCCTGCACGACGCGCTGGAGCCCGGCGTCCAGGCAGAGCCGGAGCTCGGCGCCGGCGGCGGGCGCCGCGGTGACGGCGGCGCTTTTGA
>CANRBN010000020.1 GCA_947628865.1 uncultured Gemmiger sp. | reverse complement strand
CATTCGCCCCGCGGCACGCCCTGCTCCTGGCGGGGGCAGCGGTGTTCGCCGTTTTGCTCTTCATCACGCTGCGCACGCCCTCGCAGACGGGCGCGGCGCTGCAGCCGTTCGGCCACCAGACTGCCTGGGCGCTGCTGCCGCCGGTGACGGCCATCGCCCTGGCGCTCATCACCAAGGAGGTCTACTTTTCGCTCTTTGTCGGCATTTTGACCGGCGGGCTGCTCTGCGCGAACGGCGACCTGGAGCTGGCCGTGCGCACCATCCTGTACAGCGAGAGCGGCGGCCTTGTGACCAACATCGCCACGCTGCAAAACGCGAGCATCCTCGTCTTTGTGGCGCTGCTGGGCACGATGGTGGCGCTGATGAACCGCTCGGGCGGCTCGGCGGCGTTCGGGCGCTGGGCGTCAAAGCATATCAAGAGCCGCGTCGGCGCGCAGCTGGCCACGATCCTGCTGGGCGTTCTGATCTTTGTGGACGACGGCTTCAACTGCATGACGGTCGGCTCGGTGATGCGCCCCATCACCGACCGGCACGGCGTCTCGCGCGCGAAGCTCGCCTATCTCATCGACGCCACGGCGGCGCCGGTGTGCATCATCGCGCCCATCAGCTCCTGGGCTGCCGCCGTGACCTACTCGGTGCCGCCGGATTCCGGCATCAACGGGTTTGCGATGTTTTTGCGCACCATCCCCTACAATTTTTACGCGCTGGGCACCGTGCTGATGATGGTGCTCATCGTCACGCTGAAGCTGGACTACGGCCCGATGAGGCTGCACGAGCGCAACGCGCTGGCGGGCGACCTGTTCACGACGCCCGACCGCCCCTACGCCGACGCGGACAGCGAGACCCCCGCCGCCAACGGCTCGGTGGCCGATCTGGTGCTGCCGGTGGCGGTGCTCATCCTCGCCTGCATCACCGGCATCGTATACACCGGCGGCTTTTTTGACGGGGTCGGCTTCATCGACGCCTTTGCCGATTCCAACTCCGCGATGGGGCTCGTGTTCGGCAGCATCGCGGCCCTTGTCTTCACGTTTTTTCTGTACATGTGGCGCGGCGTGGTCACGCTGTCGGAATTCATGGAATGCTTTGCGGCGGGCTTTCGCTCGATGTGCGCGCCGATGATCATCCTGATCCTGGCCTGGAACCTTTCGGGCATGACCGGGCTGCTGGGCGCCGACGTCTATATCCATGACCTCGTCTCGGCCTCGGCGGGGGCGCTCAAGATCTTTTTGCCGGCCATCATCTTTGTCGTGGCCGTGTTCCTGGCGTTCTCGACCGGCACGAGCTGGGGGACGTTCTCCATCCTCATCCCCATCGTGTGCAACGTCTTCGCCGAGGAGTACGAGATGCTCGTCATCGCCATCGCGGCCTGCCTGGCCGGCGCCGTGTGCGGCGACCACTGCTCGCCCATTTCCGACACGACCATCATGGCCTCGGCGGGGGCGCACGCCAACCACGTCAACCACGTCGCCACGCAGCTGCCCTACGCCATGACCTGCGCCGCCGTGTGCGCGGTGGGCTATCTGATCGCCGGGGTGGCCGGCTATTTCATCGGCGGCCCCGCGGCCATGCTGGCAACGCCCGTCACGCTTTTGCTGCTGGCCGGTGTGCTCCTGACCGTGAGCCGCCTTGCCAGGGATCGGTAAACATTTTTTCCGGGCGCTGCGTTTATTCGCGCTGTTCGGCGCGGGGCGCCTGCCCGCGCCAAAGGCCCGCCTGCCGGTAGATGCCGCACAGCCGGCGCCCCACCGCCGGCAGGGCGCGCGCGAGGGCCGTGCGCCGGGCGTTCTGCCCGAGCGCGGCGCCCAAACGCCTGTCAGCCAGCAGGCGGCGCACGGCGGCGGCAAAGCCGGGGCGGTCAGCGGCCTTGATCACCTCGCGCCCGTCCGCGAGCCAGCCCGAATAGACGGGGATATCGCGCACGACGGTCGGCGTGCCGCAGGCGAGCGCCTCGAGCACGACGATGCCCTCGGTCTCCTCCTCGCTGCAAAACAAAAAGACGTCGGCGCCGCAGCAGGCATCGCGCACCTCGCCCTGCGGCACAAAGCCCGCAAAGGTCAGGTTCGGCGGCGCGGCGGCCATCACTTTGCGCACGGCGCGCGGCACCAGCGCCGGCGGCGTGTGACCGAACCAGAAAAAGCGCACGTCCGGCATGGCGCCGGCCAGCGCGATGAAGTCCAGGATGCCCTTGCGCCGCATGAAATGCCCGACGCTGACGACGGCGGGCTGCCCGGGCGCGAGGGCGTATTTTTGCCGGAACGCCGCGCCGCGCGCCGCATCGGGCGCAAAAAAGGCGGTGTCGACGCCGTTGGAAAGCGCGTACAGCGGCCTGCGCACCCCGAGCTCCCGCAGGCGCGCGGCGGCATAGGGCGTGGGCGTGATGACGATGTCGGCACAGGAATAGCAGACGCGCAGCCACCGCGCGAACAGCGGGGCCAGCGCGTCGGAGCCGACGAAGCTGTGCCGAAAATCCTGCGGGGTGGAGTGGCCGTACCACACGACCCCCGCCCCGCGCCGCCGCGCCCGCCACGCCGCCAGCAGCGAGGCCGGGAACACCGTGTTGAGGTGGATGACGTCGGCGGGCGCCCTCCACGCCGATGTGACCGTCACCCCCGCGCTTTGCAGCATGGCCTTCTGGTGGGCGGCGGCCTGCCCGATGCCGCTTTTGGCCACGAGACGCAGCCCGCCGCCGTAGATGTGTACCGTCATGCACAGCCCCCTTACCGCCACAGGCCCAACAGATTTTGGAACAGCACCGTCAGCCCCAGGCTGTACAGCGCGATGGAAAACGGCTTGCAGAGCAGCAGGATCGCCGCGTAGGTGCGCCAGCGCATCGCCGTGGTGCCGGCGAGAAAGCAGAGGTAATCGTCCGGCGCGACGGGGATGAAGATCAAAAACGCGAACCAGCGCGCGAAACGGTCGTGCTCCTGCGCCCAGCGGTCATACCGGTCGATGAGCGAAAGCGGGAACAGCCGGTACAGCAGCGGGCGCCCGCAGGCGCGCGCGATGGCGAACGCCGCCAGCGAGCCGGCGCAGATGCCGATGTAGTTGTACACAAAGCCGCGCCAGGGCCCGAACAGCACCACCCCGGCCAGGCACCCCAGCCCGCCGGGCAGGATGGGCACCACGACCTGCACGGCCTGAAAGGCCACGAACGCCGCGGGGCCCAGCGGCCCGCACCCGGCCACAAAGGCCTGCAGCTTTTCCTGTGAGTCCAAAAGCCCGGCGCGCCAAAAGGCCACGCCCGCCGCGGCGCACAGGGCGAGCCCCGCCAGCGAGACGGCCATCTGCCAGCGCTGCTTCATGCCCGCTGCCATCGCAGCGCCCCCCGCCCGCGCGGCTGCGGCGCGGCTTTTTGGGCGAGGCAGTCGCGGTAGAGCGCCTCGGCCCCGAGGCCGAACGCCCGGGCCGAGTAGCCGCCGGCCAGCTCGACCGAGCGCGCGCCCATGGCACGGCGCAGCGCCCCGTCCCGCAGCAGCGCGCGCACGCGGTCGGCCAGGTCGGCGGGCGCGCGGTACTGCCAGCCGTTTTGGCCGTCCTGCAAAACGCCGGTCAGGCAGGCGTCCGCGCGGCAGACGAGCGGCAGGCCGGCGGCCATCGCCTCGAGATAGGTAAGGCCCTGCGTCTCGCTGGACGAGGCGCTGACGAACACATCGCCCAACCGGTAAAACGCGGGCACCCGGGCGGGCGGCACCATGCCGGCGAACACGACCCGCGGCGCGCACAGACCGCGCGCGGCGGCGGTGTGCTCCAGCCGCGCGCGCTCCGGCCCGTCGCCGGCCAGCAGCAGCGTGACGGGCGCATCCCCCAGCGCCGCGCGCAGGGCGAGCAGCTCGTCGATGTTTTTCTCCCGGGCAAGGCGGCCCACATACAAAAGCACGGCGTTTTGGGGCGGGATGCCCAGCGCCGCGCGCAGCGCGGCGAGCTGCTCCGGCGGCGGGGTGCGGGCAAAGGCGGCGAGCGCCACACCGGTGGGCAGCACGCGGATGGGCGCCGTGACGCCGTACCCGCGCAGCAGCGCCTCGATCTTGGGCGTGGGGGCGATCATCACATCGGCCCCGGCTGCCACGCGGCGGGTGAGCGCGCGCACCAGCCAGCGCCCCCAGCGGCGGCTGGGGGAAAAGTAGTGGGTATAGTCCTCATAGACGGTATGGTAGGTGTGCAGGAGCGGCGCGCCGCAGGCGCGGGCGATGCGCCGGGCGAGCGGCCAGGTGGAAAACTCGCATTGGGAGTGGACGATGTCCGGCCCCCAGGCGATGAGCTCGCGCACGGCGCTGCCGACCGCGGGCCGGCGCAGCCGCACGCCGGGGTAGATGAGGCCGGCATCCAGCGAGCCGAGCGCCCACACCCCGCCCTGCCGCCAGCTGCGCAGGCTGCCGGAAAGGGTGAGCACCCGCACGCTGTGGCCGCGATGCTCGAGCTCGCGCTTGAGCGTGAGCAGCGAGGTGACCACGCCGTTGACGGCGGGGGCGTACTGGTCGGCGGTGAGCAGGATCTTCATCGGCGTCCCTCCCTGTTGCCGTTTGGTCTTTGCTTTAGTATGGCCCGGGCTTTTCAAGTTTTTATAAACCGCTCTGTTCCTCTTAACGAACGGCGGGCCGCGTTTTGGGCGCGGCGGGCAAACTTTTACAACTTTCCCGTACCGGAACAGCATAGCGCCCCCGCCTTAACGCCAGCGCCGCCGCGCGCTTATGTTTGCCTTAAAACACAGAAAGGCCGCTCCGCCAGAGGCGGAGCGGCCACAGACTGTCGAAAAACCATAAGCAAGCATCTCCCTGCGGCGGCCTGAGGGCAGGCCGCCCTACGTTTGCAACGAAGATGCAATAGATTTGAGACCGTAGGGCGGGGTCCCCTGACCCCGCCGGGATTTAGTGGGCTCTTTTTTGACACGCTGAGGCCGCTCCGCCAGAGGCGGAGCGGCCTCAGACTGTCGAAAAAGGTGTTCTCTGAATCCATCGACCTCGGCTGACATGATCGCGCCCGCAGGCGCATGTCGGAGGCCAACCGCGCGAAGCGCGGCTCTTAGGCCGGAGACGCAGACGAGGCCGATGAATTTTAAAGGAACTCTTTTGACAGTCTGGGATCAAAAACAGCGCTCTTTCAAAGCGATCTCACATCTGCCAAAGGTAGACGGCCTGCACGGCGCCCAGCACGGCGCAGACGGCGGCCAGCACGGCCCTGGCGGGGCGCGGCTTTTTGCCCATGGCGCGCCAGACGACACACGCCGCGGCGATGATGCAGAAGCTGAAATAGATCCCCGTGCGCCGGCTGGAGACCCCGGCGCTGGGCGTGAAGCCGATGGCCGCCTGGCTCATGCCGCCGACGGCCAGCAGCGCCCAGACCAAAACGGTATCGCCGCTCCAGCCGAACGCCCCCACCACGCCCAGCAGGCACAGCGCAAAGGTGCCGTAGCAGAGCAGCATGGGCAGGTAGCTGATGGGAGCGCCGAAATTGGTGAGGTTGATGTAGCCGGCGGCCGAGTAGGCCTCGGTGACGAAGGCGATGCCCGGGAACACCGCCTTGACCTGGTAGCGCAGCATGCTCAGCGGCAGCAGGAGCAGGCAGGGCACAAGGCTCATCACGCGCGCCGGCCACGGCGAGCGCCGCGTCCAGTTGGCCAGCGCCACCAGCACGGCAAAGAGGAAAAACACGCTGTCCCGCCCGAAGACGTTGGCCGCCAGCGCGCCGGAGATGCCGATCTCGGCCTTTTGCAGCGGCGTGAGCATGGGGTAGTTGATATAGAAGGAGCTGATGTCCCCCGCCGTGCGCGCGGCGTTGCCGGGGCAGGTAAAGATGAACACAAGGCTGAGCGCCGTCAGCGCCAGCTGCACCCAGAGCATGGCCGGCACGCGCGCGCGGCGGTACAGCAGCACGCCGATGCCGCCGCCCAGCAGCGCCAGCAGCACGAGCGCCGCCTGCTCCATGTTGGCGGCAAAGACCAGCAGCACGCTGCACAGCGCCCACTGCCACGCCGGCACGGCCTGCCCGCGCAGCGTGCGCAGCAGGCCCATGAGCGCCCAAAGGCCCATCGTGAGCGGCCAGAGATAGGCGACGGTCGTCACCACCCAGCCGGCATCGGAGAGGTAATGCCACTGGTAGAGATAGACGAGGAAGCAAACCAATGCCATACCCGCGGGCTTTTCCTCCTGATGCAGCGCGTAGCCGAGCAGCCACGCCGCCAGCGCGCCCATGACGGGGTCGAGCAGGCGCCAGACCCACACCGGCAGGGTGGAAAAAATACAGAACAGCGCCTCGATGAGCAGGCGCGCCGACCACGTCCTGTACTGCTGCGCGAGGAACGGCAGCAGCGCGTCGAAATCGAGCGGATGCGCCATGACGGCGCCGAATGTGAGCTCATCGCCGGGCACATAGGCAAGGTGCAGGTGCACGGCGAGCAGCACGGCCCAGAGAGCCAGGCAGGGCAGCAGCGCGCGCCGGCGGTCGCTCAGCTTGTTCATAGGGCACCTCCCGCGAGGGTTTGGCCGCTGTGGTAGAGGAAATCATGCCCGTTGGAGCGGTACAAAAGGCAGACCTCGTACCGCTCCGGCGGCGCCTGCAGCGCCGACGCCCGCACAAAGGCCGTAAAGCCGCCGAAGCTGTAGTTGATGCCGTCGCCGCCGGCGGCGGTGGCCTCCTCGCGCGTGACCATGGCGGTGGACAGGCGCAGATGCCCCGTGCCCGCCGTATCATACACAACGACGTAGTTTTCCACCGCCTCAAAGCGCTCGCCCGGAAGAAAGGCATAGCCGTCCAGCGTGTAGTAGTCCGCCTGCGGGGTGACGGTGCAGGCCCAGGCAAGGTCTGCGGGCGCCTGCTCGCCGCAGGCGGCGGGGTCAAACGCGTGCGGGCGCTGGAGCTCGGCGCGCAGGAGCAGCGCAAAGCCGAGCACCGCCGCCAGGAGCAGCGCGCCCGTCACAAGCCAGACCCGCAGCGGCGCGGGCCCGTTCTCCCTTTGCTTTGCCATCCCAGGCACCCTCTTTCCGGTTCCAGCCTGCCGCGCCGCCCCCGGCGGGAGCGGCGCAGAAGCAGGCGCGCCTTCAGCTCACGCGGTCGGCGATCTCCTTTGTGACCATGGCGATGAACGCGTCGGTGTCCATGGCCGTCGTCTCGCCCCTGCGGTCGCGCACCGAGACGTTGCCGGCCTCGGCCTCCCTGGCGCCGAGCACCAGCATATAGGGCACGCGGTCCACCTGCTGGGCCTGGCGGATCTTGTAGCCGATCTTTTCGTTGCTCTCGTCCAGCACCACGCGCACGCCGGCGGCCTCGAGCTTTTCGGCCACCGTTTTGGCGTAGTCCAGCGTCTTTTCGCTGACGGGCAGCACCTTGACCTGCACCGGCGCCAGCCAGGTGGGGAATTTGCCGGCATAGTGCTCGGTCAACACGCCGATGAAGCGCTCGATGGAGCCCAGGCAGACGCGGTGGATCATGATGGGGCGCTGGCGGGCACCGGTCTCGTCGATGTACTCCAGCCCGAAGTTGAGCGGCATCTGGAAATCCAGCTGGATGGTGCCGCACTGCCAGGTGCGGCCCAGGCTGTCGGCGAGATGGAAATCGATCTTGGGGCCGTAGAAGGCGCCGTCGCCCTCGTTGACGGTGTAGGGCATGCCGAGCTTTTCGAGCGCCTTTTTCAGGCCCTCGGTGGCGGCCTCCCAGTCCTCGTCCGAGCCCATGGAGTTCTCGGGCCGGGTGGAGAGCTCGACGAAATAGGTGAAGCCGAACTTCTCGTACACCTCGTTGATGAGGTGCACGACGTTCATGATCTCGTCGGTGATCTGGTCGGGCCGCATGAAGATGTGCGCGTCGTCCTGCGTGAAGCAGCGCACGCGGAACAGCCCGTGCAGCGCGCCGCGCAGCTCGTGCCGGTGTACAAGGCCCAGCTCCGCCACGCGCAGCGGCAGCTCGCGGTAGCTGTGCGGGGTGCTGCGGTAGACCATCACGCCGCCGGGGCAGTTCATCGGCTTGATGCAGTAGTCCTCGCCGTCGATGACGGTGGCGTACATGTTGTCCTTATAATGATCCCAGTGGCCGGAGGTCTCCCACAGGTGGCGGTTCATGATCAGGGGGGTGGAGACCTCGACATAGCCGTTTTTGCGGTGCAGCTCGCGCCAATAGTCGATGAGGGCGTTCTTGACGGTCATGCCGTTGGGCAGGAAAAACGGGAAGCCCGGCGCCTCGTCGGCCAGCATGAACAGGCCCATCTCGCGCCCGATGCGGCGGTGGTCGCGGCGGGCGGCCTCCTCCAGCAGCTTGAGGTGGGCGTCCAGCTCCTCCTGCGTGCGGAACGCGATGCCGTTGATGCGGGTGAGCATCTTGTTGTTTTTGTCCCCGCGCCAGTACGCGCCGGACTGCCGGGTGATCTTGAACGCCTTGAGGCCCTTGGTGTAGGTCAGGTGCGGGCCGACGCACATGTCGATGTACTCGCCCTGCTGGTAAAAGCTGATCTCGGCGTCGGGGGCAAGGTCGCCGATGTGCTCGACCTTGTAGCTCTCCCTGCGCTCCTCCATCAGCTTGACGGCCTCGGCGCGCGGCAGGATGAAGGGCTTGATGGGCAGGTTTTCCTTGCAGATCCTGTGCATCTCCTTCTCGATGGCGGCCAGGTCGTCGTCGGTGAGCTTGACGTCGCCGAGGTCGACGTCATAGTAAAAGCCGTTCTCGGTGGCGGGGCCGAAAGCGAAATCCGCCTGCGGCCACAGCCGCTTGATGGCCTGCGCCATGATGTGCGCCGCCGTATGGCGCAAAACGTGCAGCTCTTCCTCGGGCGGGCAGTCGGCCACATGGCCGTCCTTGTAGATGATCTTCATGCTCATGCTCCTTTTTGTGTTTGGGTGGTGCTGCCGACAAAAAACGCCCCATCCCGCCAGATACGGGATGAAGCGCCAAGGCTCCACGGTTCCACCCGGATTGCGCGCCGCCTTGTGTGCGCGGCGCGCCGCTCATGGCCGGTGGTAACGGGCCGGCGGCCCGGCGGGGGTTCGCCCCCGCGCTCGGCGGTGGTAGGGTACGGGGCCATGCGGGCCGCTTGCAGCGCGCCTTTCGGCAAAAAGGCGGCGGCCCTCTCTGGGGCGATGGCGGGTGCGTACCGGTTCGTCCGCGTCAAACGCTTTGAACGGGATGTGGTCACGGGTATTATAGCGCTTGCGCGCGCGCGCGTCAAGCCCCGCGGGGCGCCGGTTTTGCGGGCGGGCTGTGCATCTGTCAAAAAGTTGTAACATTTTCTTGACAAGTTGTACAAAGTCAGGTAAACTGAATTTGGAGATACCAGAGGGCCGCTGCCGTACGGCGCGCCGCTTTTTTGATTTTTTTGCCAGCCGATGGCTGTTTTTGTGCACAAAAGGCCGGCCCTGCCGGCTTTGGCCCGCCGCGTGCGTGCGCGGCGCGCCCTTAAAACGACAAAAAAACAGAAAAGTGCCCCGCTTGCACAGCGCCCCTTGTACAAAATTTGCAGCAAGGAGTGAGACTATGCCCCTGTATGGATGGGTCATCGTTGTGGCTGTGTGCGGGGCCGTTTGTTTGTTCGTCGGCGCTTTGATCGACGACCGGATCCGTCACCGCAACGAGAAAAAGGCAAAAGAGCTGATCGGCAACGCCGAGGAGGAAGCCAAGCGCATCGTCAACGAGGCCATCAAGACCGCCGAGCAGAAGCGCAAGGAGGCCATCGTCGAGGCCAAGGACGAGGCGTTCCGCCTGAAAGCCGACGCCGACCGCGAGATCAAGGAGCGCCGTGCCGAGGTCACCCGGCAGGAGCGCCGCATGGATCAAAAGGAGGAGCAGCTCGACAAGCGCACCGCCGCCATGGAGCGCAAGGAGGAGGATCTCAAGCAGCGCGCCGATCTGGTGGAGGCCCGCCTGGGCGAGCTGGAGCAGCTCAAGCTGCGCCAGACCGAAAAGCTGGAAACCATCGCCGCGATGACACAGGAGGAGGCGCGCAGCACGCTGCTCAACCGTCTGGACGAGGAGCTCAGCCACGAAAAGGCGCTGAAGGTCGCGGCCTATCAGGCCAACATGAAGGACGAGTGCGACGCGCTGGCCCGCGAGCTCATCAGCCAGGCCATTGGCCGCTGCGCGGCCGATACGACCAGCGAGGCCACCGTGAGCGTGGTGCCGCTGCCCAGCGACGAGATGAAGGGCCGCATCATTGGCCGCGAGGGGCGCAACATCCGCGCGCTCGAGACCGCCACCGGCTGCGATCTGATCATCGACGATACGCCGGAGGCCATCACGCTCTCCTGCTTTGACCAGACCCGGCGCGAGATCGCGCGCATGGCGCTGGAGCGCCTGATCGCCGATGGCCGCATCCACCCCGCCCGCATCGAGGAGACGGTGGACAAGTGCCGCCGCGAGCTGGAGCTGGCGATGAAGCGCGAGGGCGAGCGCGCCGTGATGGAGCTGGGCGTGCACGGGCTGCACCCCGACCTTGTCAAGCTCATCGGGCGGCTGCGCTACCGCACGAGCTTTGGGCAGAACGTGCTGGGCCACAGCCTGGAGGTCGCGTGGCTGGCGGGCCTGATGGCCGGCGAGCTGGGCCTCAACGTGCAGGCGGCGCGCCGCGCCGGGCTGCTGCACGACATCGGCAAGGCGCTCGACCATGAGATCGAGGGCAGCCATGTGCAGATCGGCGTGGACATCTGCAAAAAATACCGCGAGAACCCCGCCATCATCCATGCCGTCGAGGCGCACCACGGCGACGTGGAGCCCAAGACCGCGCTGGCCTTTGTGGTGATGGCCGCCGACGCCATCAGCGCCGCGCGGCCCGGCGCCCGCCGTGAGAACATGGAGAGCTATATCAAGCGGCTGGAGACGCTGGAGGCGCTGTGCAACGGCTTTGCGGGCGTCGAGAGCAGCTACGCCGTGCAGGCGGGCCGCGAGGTGCGCATCCTCGTGCAGCCGGACAAGGTCGGCGACGACGAGGTCGTTCTGCTGGCCCGCAACGTGGCCAAAAAGATCGAGGAGGAGCTCGACTATCCCGGCCAGATCAAGGTCAGCGTCATCCGCGAGAGCCGCGCCACCGAATACGCAAAATGATCCGTTTTCCCTGCCTGCCGCATTCTCTGCGGCAGGTCAGCGTGTCGAGAAACTCGACACGCTGCAAAAGAGGGGCTCGGCTAAGCTGGCTGCGCCAGTCCGCCTGCGCCCCTCTCTTGGACACACCCCGTCGCAAAAAATGTCGTTCTCATGCCTAAAGGCGACTCGAACGGCATTTTTTGCTCTAGAGGTATCGACCTCGTCTGCGCATGTCAGCCGAGGTCGATGGATTCAGAAAACACCTTTTTCGATAGTCTGGCCTGCCGCATTCTCTGCGGCAGGTTTTTTTGTTTGTGCTGTAAGGTTTTGCGCTTCCTGATTGTCTTATCTGTCAGAGGGCCCTCCAACAAAAGCCGGGGAGGTGTACGGATTGCAGCGCCCCATGAACGACGCACAGCTGCTGACGCTTTTGCAGCGCGACGCGGACGCCGGCCTGCGGGCGGCGATGCAGGCCTATGCCCCGCTGCTCAAGGGCATCTGCCGCCGCGTGCTGCCCCGCAGCCCGCAGGATGTCGAGGAATGCATGGCCGATGCCTTTGTGGCGCTATGGCGGCACGCCGCCGCGCTGGCCGCCGGGCAGGTGCCGCTGCGGGCGTGGCTGGCGGTGACGGCGCGCAACGCCGCCATCAACCGCTGGCAGCGCCTGCGCCGCGAGGGCGCCGTGCCGCTGGACGACGCCCCCGCCCAAGCGCTGGGCGAGCTGGCCGCGTTCGACCGCCCCACCGCCGATGCGGAGGACGCCGTCGGCGCGCTGGTGGCGGCGATGGAGCCGCCCGACCGCGAGATCTTCCTGCGCCGGTATTACCTTTTGCAGCCCTGCCGGGAGATCGCCACCGCACTCGGCCTGAGCGAAAACACCGTAAACGTACGCCTGAGCCGTGGCCGCGAGCGGCTGCGCCGGGCCCTGACAGAACAGGAGGCGACAAGCCATGCCGAAAACCTGTGACGAAGCCCTGCTGGCAGCGCTGGACGCGCTGGCGCTGGAGGAGAACGCCGTGCCGCTGACCGGCGACGAGTTCGACCGCGTGCTGGCGCAGGCGCTGGCCGGCACGGATGTGCCCCTGCCGACCCGGCAAGGAGCAAAACCGATGAAAAAGAAGACCCTGTTCACCGCCGCCCTGGCCGCGGCCGCGGCCTGCCTGTGCCTGGGCGCCGCGGTCGGCTGGCTGCTGACCCCGCGCGAGACCGCGCAGGCCCTGGGCTATGACGCCCTGGCCGACGCCTTTGACGCGCCGGATGCCGTCGCCGTCAACGAGACGCAGACCGACGCCGGGTACGACGTCACGCTGCTGGGCCTGACCACCGGCGAGAATCTGACCGGGTATTGGAACAGCAGCCGGGGCGCGCTGACGCCTGGCCGCACCTATGCCGCCCTGGCCATCCGCGCAAGCGACGGCACGCCGATCCCCGCGCTCAACGACCCCGGCAACGCCTTGATCGACGAGGGGCTTTGCGTCGGGCCGTTCATCGAGGGCGAGGCCCCCATCGACTGCAACCCCATGATGATGCATCCCTCCTGGAGCGCCACCGTGGTGGACGGCACCTTTTATATCGTGGTGGAATGTGACAGCATCCTCCCCTTTGCCGACCGCACCGTCTACCTGATGGTGCAGCAGGGCATGTTCCCGGATTTCGGCGCCTACACCTTTGACGCCGCCACCGGCGCCATCGGCACCGACCCGGCTGCCGCCGAGGGCATCAACGTGCTGTTCACCCTGCCGCTGGACCCTGCGCGGGCCGACCCCGCGCAGGCCGAGGCGCTGCTCGACGAGTGGCGCGCCGCGCCCGACACCGGGGCCGCGCTGCCAACCTCTCCGAGCGAGCGGGCAGACGGCGCTCCGTCGGGCGCCTGAACGACCGACCGTTTGGATCGCGTTTTACCGGTCTATTCCTTTGCCACGAACGCGATGCCGGCGGCGCCGGGGCCGATGTGCGTGCCGATGGCGGCGCCCACCTGCACCGTGCAGGCGTCGAAGATGTGCAGGGTATCGCACACATAGCGCTGGATGGGCAGCACGGCGCGGCGGTCGTCACTGTAGAGCAGCGCGCAGCCGAACGCCGGGTCGACGCCGCATTTTTCCAGCTGGCGGAACAGCGCTACATAGGCGCCGGGGCGTCCGCGGGCCTTATCGGCCAAGGTGATCCTGCCGCCCGCGACGCCGACGACGGGCCTGATGCCCAGCGCGCTGCCGGCCAGCGCCACCGCCGCCGGCAGCCGCCCGCCCTTGTGCAGGTGCTTGAGGCTGTCGACCACGGCCAGGATGCGCACGCGCGCCTTGAGCGCCTCGAGCCGCTCGGCGATGGCCGCGGCGCCAAGGCCCTGCCCGCGCAGGCGCAGCGCCTCGCGCACCAGCAGCCCCTCGCCCTGCGTGGCGGTGCCGGAATCGACGATGTGGATGCCGGCGCCCTCGCATTCCATGGCGGCCATGCGCGCGCCCTGGCAGGTGCCGGAAAAATCCGAGCTGACGAAAATGGCGACGGCCTCGTCGCCTGCGGCCTGCACGGCCCGGAACGGCTCGAGGAATTCCCGCAGCGAGGGCTGGCTGGTCAGCGGCAGCTTTTGGCCGGCTGCCATTTTGGCGAAAAAGCCGTCCCTTGTGAGGTCGACGCCGTCGCGCACAAAGGTGCCGTCGTCAAACAGCACCCCCATCGGGATGACGGTCACGCCGGGCTCGCCGGCCTGCTGCACGGTGAGGTCGGCGGCGGAATCGGTGATGATGTGTACCATGCTTTGGCTCCCTTACGCTGGAGGTCTTTGCCCAGTATAGCGGACGCGCGCGGCGTTGGCAACAACTTTGTACGAAATTTCACTTTTTGTTCAAATTTGTCCAGCTGCAAGCGGACAAAGCGGCCCCGCGCGGCGTGTCGATGACACGCCGCGCGGGGCCATGGCGGTTTTTTCGTTTATTTGTCGTCGGCGGTGTGGTCGTGGGCGTGGGCCTCCTCGGCGTCCTCGTTGAGCATGGCGAAGACGGCGGGGTCGACGGTGATGCCTTTCTTCTCATAATAGTCCTTGACGGCGGCCTTGATGGCCTGCTCCGCCAGCACCGAGCAGTGCAGCTTGTGGGCGGGCAGGCCGTCCAGCGCCTCGGTCACGGCCTTGTTGGTGAGGCCCAGCGCCTCGGTGAGGGGCTTGCCCTTGATCATCTCGGTCGCCATGCTGCTGGACGCGATGGCGCTGCCGCAGCCGAACGTCTCGAACTTGACGTCCTCGATTGTGCCCTCCTTGATCTTGAGGTACATTTTCATGATGTCGCCGCATTTGGCGTTGCCGACCTCGCCGACGGCGTCGGCGTCCTCGATGGTGCCGACGTTGCGCGGATGGAGGAAATGGTCCATGACTTTCTCACTGTATAACATAGCTGCGTTTGCCCTCCTGTAAGTCACGCCAGACGGGGCTCATGCCGCGCAGATACGCGACGACCTCGGTGACGCTTTCAATGATGGTTTCGATCTCTTTTTCGCCGATGTCCTCGCCGATGGTCAGGCGCAGCGAGCCGTGCGCGACCTCGTGCGGGCGGCCAATGGCCAGCAGCACATGGCTGGGGTCGAGCGAGCCGGACGTGCAGGCCGACCCGGACGAGGCGGAGATGCCTTTCTGGTCGAGCAGGAGCAGCAGGCTCTCGCCCTCGATGCCCTCAAAGCAGAAGTTGGCGTTGCCGGGCAGGCGCTGCCTGGCGTCGCCGTTGAGCACGCTGTGCGGGATGGCGAGGATGCCCCGGATGAGCCGGTCGCGCAGCGCGGCGATCCGGGGCGACGTCTCGGGCATGGTGGCCACGGCCTCGGTGAGGGCGGCGGCCATGCCGGCGATGGCGGGCACGTTCTCGGTGCCGGGGCGCCTGCCGCGCTCCTGCGCGCCGCCGTAAAACACGTTCTGCGGCAGGATACCGCGCCGGCAGTACAGCGCGCCCACGCCCTTGGGGCCGTGGAACTTGTGGCCGGACATCGAGAGCATGTCGATGTTCTGCGCCTTGACGTCGATGGGCAGATGCCCGACGGCCTGCACGGCGTCGGTGTGGAACAGGACGCCCTTTTCCCTGCACAGCGCGCCGATGGCGGCGATGGGCTGGATGGTGCCGATCTCGTTGTTGGCGTACATGACCGAGACGAGCGCCGTGTCGGGCCGGAGGGCGGCGGCGACGGCCTCGACCGGGACGACGCCGTTTTCCGGCACGTCGAGCAGCGTGACCGCATAGCCCTGCTTTTCCAGCGCTTCGAGCGCGTGCAGCACGGCGTGATGCTCAAATTTTGTGGAGATGATGTGCTTTTTGCCCTTGCGCGCGCCCAGCGCCGCGCCGGTGAAGAGCGCCTGGGTATCGGCCTCGGAGCCGCCGGAGGTAAAGGTGATCTCCCCCGGCTGGGCGCCGATGGCCGCGGCCACCTGTGCGCGGGCGTCCTCGAGCGCCTCCTTGGCTTTCTGCCCGATGGTGTACAGGCTGCTGGGGTTGCCGTAGCCCTCCTCGAGCAGCGGCAGCATGGCGGCGAGCGCCGCGCGGCTGGGGCGTGTGGTCGCGGCATTGTCCGCGTAGATCTGCATGGACGGGATGCCTCCTTTGCATGGTGCGTCGGGCGGCGGGGCGCCGCGCCAACCTTTAAACCTACCGTTTTGGTCTGATTTTATTATAGCCCACCGCACCGGTTTGTCAACCCTTGGGCGGCAAAAAACCTGCCGCGCGCCCGGCGCGGCGCCCGATGCCGCTCTTTTTTACACACCGGGCGCACTTTTGTTCTGGTTTGTATTGACTTGCACGCGCAATGTTGCTAAAATAAACGTGTAGGCGCCTGTTTGCTTTGGGCGTATTTTACAATAAACAGGAGGCGTATGTGATATGCGCAGCGAAGCCGGGCCACAGGCGCAGCGCAGCACCGCTTTGTATGAAGCGATCCTGCGGCTGGACAATGTGGAGGACTGCATCCGTTTTTTTGAGGATCTTTGTGCCGTGACCGAGCTGCGCACGCTGGAGCAGCGCTACGATGTCGCCGGCTGCCTGATGCAGGGCAAGGTATATGCCGAGATACGCCGCCAGACCGGCGCCTCGAGCGCGACGGTGAGCCGCGTGAACCGCATGCTCAACTACGGGTTGGGCAGTGTGGCCGCGAGCGTGCGCCATGACCTGGAGCGCGCGGCCAAACAAAAGGAGACCGGGCAATGAGCATACGCATCGAGCCTTTCGGCAAGACGACCGCCGGCGTGCCGGTACAGCAGGCCATCCTGAAAAACGAGCGCATCGAGGCGCGGGTGCTGAGCTATGCGGGCATCCTTTCCCACCTGATCCTGGCCGGCAAAAACGGCGACGCGGTGGATGTGGTGCTGGGCTACCCGACCGTGCCGGACTATGAGCTCAACGCCGGCGACGCCATGGGCGCCGCGGTGGGGCGCTTTGCCAACCGCATCGCAGGCGCGCGCTTTGCGCTGGACGGGCAGGAGTACCGCCTGACCGCGAACGAGAACGGCAACTGCCTGCACAGCGGCCTGCACGGGTTGAACCGCACGGTGTTCAAGATGGAGCCGACGCCCGGCTCCGATGCGAGCGTGACGCTGACCGCCGCGCTGCCGGACGGGGAGGACGGCTTCCCCGGCAATTTTGAGGTGGAGATCGAGTACCGGCTGCTCAAGGACGGGCTGATGCTCCGCTACCAGGCCGGCACCGACGCGCCCACCGTGTGCAACCTGACCAACCACAGCTATTTCAACCTGAACGGCCATTCGAGCGGCAGTGTGCTGGGCCACCGCCTGACGCTGGATGCCGACGCGTACCTGGAGACCGACGATGCCCTCATCCCGACCGGGCGGGTGCTGCCGGTGGCGGGCACGCCGATGGATTTCAACGAGCAGAAGACCCTCGGGCGCGACATCGGGGCCGACTGGCCCGCCCTGCGCCAGGGCCACGGCTACGACCAATGCTACATCATCCGGGACAGCGGCCTGCGCCACGCCGCCTGGCTGGAGGGCCCCGAGACC
>CANRBN010000019.1 GCA_947628865.1 uncultured Gemmiger sp. | reverse complement strand
CTGTAGGGGTGGAACGGCGTGGTCTCCCGCTGCGGGACCTCCTCCACCTTGCCGTACAATTCGGAGGTGGACGCCTGGTAGAAGCGGCAGGTCTTTTCCATGCCGAGGATGCGGATGGCCTCGAGGATGCGCAGCACGCCGATGGCGTCGACATCGCCGGAATACTCCGGCACGTCAAAGCTGACCTGCACATGGCTCTGCGCGGCGAGGTTATAGACCTCGTCGGGGCGCACAAGGCTCATGATGCGCAGAATGCTCGAGGAATCGCTCAGATCGCCGTCGTGCAGGGTGACCCTGTCAAGGATATGGGCGATGCGCTCGGTGTTGGGCAGCGAGGCGCGGCGGGTGATGCCGTGCACCTCGTACCCTTTTTCCAGCAAAAGCTCCGCCAAAAAGGAGCCATCCTGACCGGTGATGCCGGTGATCAACGCTTTTTTCATGTTCGTTCGTTCCTTTCCTGCGAGTTACAGATATTGGGTGCGGTCGCTGATGCGCAGCAGCTCCAAAACCTTTTTGATGTCGGCGGCGTGGCTTTTGTCACACACGAGCAGCGCGTCGTCGGTGTCGACGATGATCATGTCCTCAAGGCCGACCGCGGCGATGAGCTTGTCCCGCCCCTGGATGATGGTGCTCTGCGTCTCGACCGTGACGACGTTGCCCTCGAGGACGTTGTTGAACTCATTGCTGCTCTTGATGCGCTCGACCGCCAGCCAGGAGCCGACGTCGTCCCAGCCAAAGGAGCCGGCGAGCGTGTAAATGTCCTCGGCCTTTTCCATCACGCCGTAGTCGATGGATTCCGAGCGGAATGCCGTGAACTCTTTTTCGAGCACCGCCTCCTCGTCCGGCGTGCCGATGGCCGCCTGGATGCGCTCGAGCCCCGCATAGGTGTCGGGCAGGTAGCGGGCGATGTTGTCAAGGATGGTCGAGACCTTCCAGATGAACATCCCGCTGTTCCACAGGTATTGCTCCGAGGCGAGATATTCCTTGGCGGTCTCGAGGTCGGGCTTTTCGACAAAGCATTCCACCTTGAGCGCGTGGCCCCGCGCGCGGTCGGGCAGGAACTTGATGTAGCCGTAGCCGGTCTCGG
Organism: uncultured Gemmiger sp.; assembly: GCA_947628865.1. Classification (GTDB taxonomy): domain Bacteria; phylum Bacillota; class Clostridia; order Oscillospirales; family Ruminococcaceae; genus Gemmiger. The sequence continues at coordinate 15,977 of CANRBN010000019.1, read as the reverse complement.
GGGTGTCGGGGGTGATGCCCATGGTGACAAGGTTCTCCCCCGCCTGCGCGACCTCGCAGGCATCGTTGAGGGTGGCCTGGAAGATGGAGGTGTATTTGATAAGATGGTCCGAGGCCAGCACCATCATCACGGCGTCGCCGTATTTTTTCTGCATATGCACGGCGCCAAGGCCCACACAGGGGGCGGTGTTGCGGCCCACCGGCTCACACAGGATATTTTCCTCCGGCAGGCCAGGCAGCTGCTCGCGCACCAGCGCCTTGTAGGCGCGGTTGGTGGCGATATAGATATCCTGGATATCGACCAGCGGCAGGATGCGCTCCACCGTGAGCTGGATCATCGTCTTGCCGTCATCGGTCAGGGAAAGGAATTGTTTGGGCAGGTTTTGCCGGCTTTTGGGCCAGAACCGTTCCCCGCGGCCGCCCGCCATGATCAGTGCAGTCTTTTTCATGGGTTCCATACATTGTGTCCTTTCTGTTTGCTTTATATCCGCGAAAGCAGCACCCGGCAGGTGCCCTCCAGCTGATAGTCTTCCATCGCGGCGGGGAGAAAGAAGGACTCCCCGCGCAAAAGCGGCCATTCCCGCCCTTGCGCGCGCAGGACGCCGCTGCCCTCCACGCACAAAAGGTGCTGGAAGGAGGTGCCGTCGCACCGCAGGCGCACCCGGCTGCGCACATCCAGCCGGTAGGCGCGGAAATACCGGCAGCTGAACATCTCCGCCATGGTGAAATCCCGGAAGGACACCATGCTGTTGGCATGGCACTCCTCCGGCAGGAGCGGGGCATAACTCACGACCTCGGCCGCGCGGGCCAGATGGAGCGGGCGGGGCCGGCCGTCCGGGCCCTTGCGCTGGTAGTCATACACGCGGAAGGTGGTGTTGGAGCTCTGCTGGATCTCGGCGATGAGGATGCCCGCCCCGATGGCGTGGATGGTGCCGGGCAGGATGTAGAACACGTCCCCCGGCGCGACCGGCACCTTGTTGAGGACCTCGCAGATGGTGCCGTCGGCGGCGCGGCGCTTGAATTCTGCGGGCGTGACGGCACGGTCGAACCCAAAATAGAGGAACGACTGCGGCGCGCAGTCCACGATATACCACATCTCGGCCTTGCCGCTCTCCCCCGCCGCGGCGTCGGCGCTTTCGTCGGACGGGTGCACCTGGATGGACAGCGGCTGCGCGGCGTCGATGAGCTTGACCAGCAGCGGGAACTGCGCGCCGGTGCACGCCGTGCCCCAGAAGCCGGCGCGATCCTCGGCGCCAAGCTCCGCGATGCTGCGCCCGGCCCACGGGCCGCCCTCCACGAGGGAAAGCCCGTCCGGATGGCAGGAAAGCTCCCAGCTCTCCGCCGTGACATCGGGCGCGTCGGCCTTGTTGAACTCCCGCTTGAGGCGGTGCCCACCCCAGAGGTACCGCTTGTAACAGGGGTGCATCTTGAGCGGTTCATACTTCATGGAAGGCCCAAAACCTCCTTACAGATGCCGGCGAATCGTTGCGCCGAGGCATCCCACGTATACGCCGCGGCGCGCACACGACCGCGGCGCGCAAGATCGGCTGCGTGCGCGGGGTCGGACAAAACATTCCAAAGCCCCTGCGCGATGGCGGCGGGGTCGAGCGGGTCAACGAGCTCGGCGGCGCCGCCCGTGACCTCGGGCAAAGAGGCCGCGTCGGCGCACACCACCGGGCAGCCAAGCTGCATCGCCTCCAGCGGCGGGATGCCGAACCCCTCGTACAGCGAGGGAAACGCCAACACATCGGCGTTTTGGTACAGCGCGCATTTTTCCGTCTGGGAAACGTAGCCGGTAAAGACCACATTCGGCACACTGGCCGCCGCCGTGAAAACCGCCTCGTCGTTCCAGCCGCGGTCGCCGGCCAGCACCAGGCTGTGCGGGATGCCCTGTTCTTTTTTGAGCATGGCGAACGCCTGCAGCAGGCGCACAAGGTTTTTGCGCGGCTCGATGGTGCCGACATAGAGGATATACGGCTTTTGGACGCCGAACCCTGGCGCCGGCACGCCGCTCCGCTCGCTCCGGGCGGGCAGGGAGGCCGCGTTTGGCACGACCTTGACCCGCTGCGCCGGCACGCCGAGCAGCTCAACGATCTCCCGTTTGGAAAACTCCGATACCGTCAGGATCGCGTCGCTGCGCGCGACGCTGCGCTCCATCCCCGCCCGCAGATGCCGCAGGTTTTTGGGATCCATCGTCTCGGGGTAACGCAGGTAGGTCAGGTCATGCACCGTCGTCATCACCCTGCCGCGCAGGCGCGGCGGGACGACATAGTTGAAAAACACGCTCAGATCGGCCCCGCCGGGGAACAGCGCCTCATACGGGATGGGCACAAGGCCCCAGATGCGGCGGTACACACCGTAAGGCATCAGGCGGCAGGTCTTGAGCGGCATGCCGATGCCGGCCAGCGCCCGCGCGTTGTCCCTGCGGCCCATAAAATTGAAAAGGTTGCCGTAAAATTCAAGGCCGTCCCCATCGCGCATACGGCGCGCCAGCTCGTAGGTATAGATGCCGATGCCGGAGCGGTTTCCGCAGCAGGGCTGCAATTCCAAAGCGATCTTCATCCGCGCTTCATTCCTTTTGTGCCCAGCGGGTAAAATGATTGCCGAGCAGCTCTGCCGTGCGGCAGCTGGCCGCCCGGTCCGGCCCGACCGCGGTGATGTAGACCTTGAGCTTGGGCTCGGTGCCGGAGGGGCGCACCGTGGCCTCCATGCCGTCGGCCAGCAGGTAACGCAGCACGTTGGAGCGCGGCAGCCCGCCGATGCCGGTGCTGTAATCAAGGCATTGCTCCACCGCGATGCCGGCGAGCTCCCCGGGCGGGTCGGCGCGCAGCGCATCCATCAGGCCCTGCATTTTGGCAAAGCCGCTCGCGCCCTCGAACGCGAACGAGAGCAGGCGCCCCTCATAATAGCCAAACTTCTCGTACAGGCCCGCGAGCACCTCCACGAGGCTTTGGCCCTGCGCCTTGTACCAGGCGAACATCTCGCAGATGAGCAGCGAGGCATTGACGGCGTCCTTGTCGCGCACGAAGCTGCCGCTCAGATAACCGTAGCTCTCCTCAAAGCCGAAGATGTAGCGCCCTTGCTGGCCCTGTTTCTCCAAAAGGCCGATCTGCTCGCCGATGAATTTGAAGCCGGTCAGCACGTCGATGAGCTGCACGCCGTAGTGCGCGGCCACGCGCGCCGCCATCGGCGTGGTGACGATGGTCTTGACCGCCACCGGGGCCTTTGGCATGGTGCCGTTGGCCGTGCGCATTTTGCAGATGAAATCCAGCAGCAGCACGCCCATCTCGTTGCCGGTGATGAGGGTATAGTCCCCGCCGTCTTTGACGGCCACGCCGACGCGGTCACAGTCCGGGTCGGTGGCGAGCAGCAGGTCGCTGCCGGTGCGGCGCGCCCAGGCAAGGCCGACGGTGAGCGCCTCGCGGATCTCGGGGTTGGGGTACGGGCAGGTGGGGAAATCGCCGTCGGGGTCTTTCTGCTCGTCGGGGATGGTGATGTTGGTAAAGCCGTGCGCCTTGAGGCAGCGCGGCACGCAGGAGATGCCGGTGCCGTTGAGCGGCGTGTAGACGATGGCCGCATCGCGCGCGATGTCCTTGGGCAGCACCGAGGCGGTATCGACCGCGGCCAGGTAGCGCTCCACCGTGTCCTCGCCGATGTACCGCACCCTGCCGGCGGCGAGCATCGCGTCAAATTCCGCCCAGCGCACGTCCTCGAACGGGTCGACGGGGTCGATGGCGGCCTGGATGGCTTTGGCGGCCTCGGTGGTGATCTGGCAGCCGTCGGGGCCGTAGACCTTGTAGCCGTTGTATTTGGCCGGGTTGTGGCTGGCAGTGATGACGACGCCGCCGTCGCAGCCAAGGTCGCGCACCGCAAAGGAGAGCGAGGGCGTGGGCATCAGGCGCGGATAAATGTGCACCTGGATGCCGTTGGCGGCGAACACCGCGGCAGCCGTCTGCGCGAACAGCGTGGAGTTGCGGCGGCTGTCATACGCGATGGCCACCCGCGGCGCCGTGGTCTGCGCATTGAGGTAGTTGCTCAACCCCTGCGTGGCCTTGGCGACGGTGTACACGTTCATGCGGTTGGTGCCGGCGCCCAGCACGCCGCGCAGCCCGCCGGTGCCGAACTCCAGCTCCCGGTAAAAGCGATCCTCGATGGCGGCGGCGTCGTCCCGGATGGCCGCCAGCTCGGCGCCGAGCGCGGGGTCGCGGACAGCCAGGCGCAGCCAGCGCTCAAAGCCTTGTTCCCTGTTCATGCACAAAACTCCTTGTTCAAGATGGTGTCCAGCAGCTGCGCCGAGGCCTGCCAGCTGAAGCGCCGGACGTTGGCGGCGCCGGCGGCGGTCAGGCGGGCGGCCAGCGCCGGGTCGGAAAGGATTTTTTGCATCCCGTCACAGATGGCCCGCTCGTCCAGCGGGTCGACCAGCAGCGCGCCGTCGCCCGCCGTATCGGGCAGAGCCGACGTGTTGGACGTGAGCACCGGCGTGCCGCAGGCCTGCGCCTCCAGCACCGGGATGCCAAAGCCCTCGTACAGGGTCGGAAACGCAAACAGATCGGCGGCGGAATACAGCGCCGGCAGCTCCGCGTCGGGCACATAGTCCAAAAAGCGGATCGCCTCCCGGCAGCGGATGCCCCGCAGCGCGGCCTCGCGGTCGAATTTCCAGCCCTGCCCGCCGGCGATGGCCAGCACATGCGGCAGCGCGGTCCGCTGCTTGAGCAGGTCAAAGGCCTTGAGCATGCGGCGCAGGTTCTTGCGCGGGTTCGCGTTGCCGACGAACAGCACAAAATGCTCCGGCAGGCCGTAGCGGCGCCGCACCGCATCGAGCGCCGACGCGTCGGTGACGGGGCGCATGTCCTCGCCGCAGGCGCAGGGGATGACGCGGATGCGCTGCGCGGGGATGCCGAGCAGCTCGGTCATCTCGCGCTTCGTGAACTCGGAGATGGCCAGGAACAGCGCGGCGCGGCGGCAGACGTAGCGGTATTGCAGCCGCCACCACAGCACGCGGGAGAGCTGATAGGTCTGCGGCAGGCGAAAGACCGCGAGGTCGGTGACGAGCGGTACGAGCCGGCAGCTGCGGGGCAGGAAAAGCGGGGTCTTGGAATCGTTTGTGAGCAGGACGGCGTTTTGGCCATAGCGGCGGCCCACGGTAAAGCTCTGGTAGGCCATGCGGCGCAGCCCCTGCCCGTACCCGACCGGCGCATGCACCAGCTCGGTGGCCGGGCCGGCGGGGAACGGCGGCGCATCGGACGGCAGGATGACCTGGCAGGGCCGCGCGGTATCGCGGGCGTAGCGGCCATACAGCTCCCGCAGCAGGATGCCGATGCCGGAGCTTTCCTGGCGGTATTGCAGCGCGTTGATGACAACATTCATGCCGGGTGCTCCTTGGCGGTTTGCCGCGTTTTTTCACAGTACCAGCGCTGCAGGCGCGCCGCGTGGGCGTGGATGTCCCAGGCGGCGGCGTCCGGTGCGGGCATGCGCCGACCGGCCAGGCGGGCCAGCTGCGCGGCCCATGCCCCGGCGCCCGCCGAGAGCGGCAGCGTGGTCGCCAGCTTCTCGCTGAGCGCCTCCGCCGGGACATGCTCGCTGAACAGGCACGGCAGGCCGTTCGACTGCGCCTCCCATGCGACGAGCGGCATGCCCTCGTACAGGCTGGGCAGGCAGAACACATCCATCGCCGAATAGAGCCCCGCCGTGTCGGCAAAGGTGCCTGCAAAAACCACCCGCTCCGCAAGGCCCGCGGCCTGCGCCTGCGCCCGCACGCGGGGCAGGGCCTCCCCCTCCCCGACGAGCAGCAGCCGGGCGGCGGGATCCCTCGCGGCAAGCCCGGCAAACGCTTCGAGCAGGAAGCGGTGGTTTTTCTGGTAGATGAAGCGCCCGATATGCCCCACCACGAGCGCATCCCGCGGGATGCCCAGCTGTGCGCGCAGCGCCGCGCGCGCGGCGGGGTCATAGGCGAAGTGCGCGGTGTCGATGGCATTGGGCCAGACGCGCACGCGGCCATCCCGCACCGCGCGGGCGCCGTACATCCAGCGCCCCGCCGCCTGCCCGCAGGCGAACCAGTCGGTCGCGGCCAGGGCGTTCCACGGGCGCAGCAGGTATTTGAGCAGCGTCTTGACGCCCTCGCCCCGGTAGGCGGTGGAATGGTTGTGGCAGATGCGCACCGGCACGCCGGCATGCCACGCGGCGAGCAGCGCGAACACCGACATCGTGCTCAGCTGCGCGTGGACGATGGCATAACCGCGCGCCTTGAACGCCCGGTACAGCGCGCGGTGGTAGGCGACCGGCCTGCTGTAGGCCGGCACCGGGTACAGCCCGGCGCCCAGCGCCAGCAGCTCCTCTTTTTGGGGCATCACGCTGCCGGAAAAGTAGTAGAAATCGAACTGGACGGCGCCGTGGTCGATGTGGCGGTAATAGTTGAGCACTTCCGTCTCGATGCCGCCGTGATCCATGCGGCCCAGCACCTGGGCGATGCGGACAGGTTCCGCCATGCTGCTCCTCCTTGCCGCACCGACGCGGGCACACACGTTTTCTCCCGGCGGGGAGGGTGTCAGACGTGATCCTTATCCTGTGCGCGGACGGCATCCGCAGCGGGCGCCGTGACCTTTTCGCCGTTGACCCAGCCGCCGAACACCGTGCGGAACAGGATGCGGATATCGAGCCACAGGCTCCAATGCTCGATATACCAGATGTCGTATTTGACGCGCTCCTCGATGCTGGTATCGCCGCGCAGGCCGTGGATCTGGGCCCAGCCGGTCATGCCCGGGCGCACCTGCTGACGCACCAGGTACAAAGGGATCCGCTCCTTGAAGCGGTCGACATGGAACGGGATCTCCGGCCTGGGGCCGACAAGGCTCATGTCCCCCCTGAGGACGTTGAAGAACTGCGGCAGCTCGTCGATGCTGAACTTGCGGATGAAGCTGCCAAAGCGCGTTTTGCGCGGGTCGTCGGCGGTGGTCCAGGCTGTTTCGGCCTCCCCGTTCAGGTCGCGCATGCTGCGGAATTTGAGCATGGTAAAGATCTTTTTATCCTTGCCGACGCGCTCCTGCCTGAACAGCACCGGCCCGGGGCTCGTGACCCGCACACCGATGGCGGCGACGAGCATGACGGGGCTGAACAGCACGAGGCAGAAAAGCGAGCCCACGATGTCCATGCAGCGCTTGAGCGCGGCCCAGCCGATGTTGTCGAGCCTTGTGGCGCGCAGGTTGATGAGTCGGCTGTGACCGACGGCATCAATGGTGGGATAGGCGGGGATATACTCGCTGTAAAAGGGCACGATGCTCACGCGGACGCCCTCTTTGTCGGCGGCGGCCAGAATGGGCTTGATATAGGGCGTTTCGAACGGCTCCAGCGCCACCACGACCTCATCCAGCTCACGCGCCGCCAGGATATCCTTGAGATCCTCGTAGCGGCCCAGGCAGCTGCCAAGGCCCGAGCGCTCCGGCATGCCCAGATAGCCGTCCAGCATGAAGCCCATCTGCGGGTTGGCGGCGAGATCCCGCGCATACTGGCGCGCGAGCTGGCCGTATCCCACAAGGAGCACATGCTTTTGGTTGTAGCCGCGGCGCCGGTAATGCTGCACGAGCAGCCGCCCGAACAGATGCTTTGCCGCGACCAGCGCGCTGCCGATGAGCCAGAACAGAAAGATCGCCATGCGCGAGAATTCCATCACGCGGAAGACGTACATGAACGACATCAGCCCGAGCGAGACGCCGGCATTGCCCGCCGTGATGAGCAGGATCGAGCTGCCCGCCGACATATAGCGCCGCGGCGCGTACAGCCCCAGCACGGCGTACACCGCCGTGACGAACAGGCTGTAGAGGAGCGCCAGGCGCAGAAACTCGAGCGAGAGCAGGTTGAGCCCGCGCTCACCGTTGAGGATCTCGAAGCGCAGATAGACCGCCGCCAGGTACGACAGGAACAGCAGCGCGGCATCCGAGAGCGCGTTGAAGATGTTGATCAGTTTTTGGTTCTGGCGGATCAACGGTCCTTGTCCTCCTGCGCGGCGTTCCCCGCCCGCGTTTTGGGGCGCGGGCGGCCCGTATATGCGAGGCGCACACCTCTGAGCATACTTTTGTTTATTGTAGCAGAATAAGGGCGAAAAATCAATGCCTCATTTTGGCAGCGGGGCGCCTGGCGGCAACGGAAAAGCCGCGGCTTTTGACCGCGGCCCGGAAGCGTTTTCGAGAACGGTTCAATCGAGAAAATCGCGCAATTTTTTGCTCCGGCTCGGATGGCGCAGCTTGCGCAGGGCCTTGGCCTCGATCTGGCGGATGCGCTCGCGCGTGACGGTGAATTCCTTGCCGACCTCCTCCAGCGTGCGCGGACGCCCGTCCTCGAGCCCGAAGCGCAGGCGCAAGACCTTCTCCTCGCGCGGGGTGAGGGTGCGCAGCACCTCGGCCAGCTGCTCCTTGAGCAGCGTCTGGCTGGCGGCCTCGGCGGGGACGGGGGCCTCCTCATCGGGGATGAAATCGCCGAGGTGGCTGTCCTCCTCCTCGCCGATGGGGGTCTCAAGGCTCACGGGCTCCTGCGCGACGCGCATGATCTCGCGCACCTTGTCGACCGGCATGTCCAGCCGCTCGGCGATCTCGTCCGCCGAGGGCTCGTGGCCGTTCTCGTGCAAAAGCTGGCTCGAGACCTTTTTGACCTTGTTGATGGTCTCGACCATGTGCACCGGGATGCGGATGGTGCGGGCCTGGTCGGCGATGGCGCGCGTGATGGCCTGGCGGATCCACCAGGTCGCGTAGGTCGAGAACTTGAAGCCCTTGGTGTGGTCGAACTTTTCCACCGCCTTGATGAGGCCCAGGTTGCCCTCCTGGATGAGATCCAGAAACTGCATGCCGCGGCCAACGTAGCGCTTGGCGATGGACACGACGAGGCGCAGGTTCGCCTCGCTCAGGCGCTGCTTGGCCTTCTCCCCCTCCGGGCCGCCGGCCTGGATCCTGAGCGCCAGCTCGATCTCCTCCTCGGGGGTGAGCAGCGGCACGCGTCCGATCTCCTTCAGGTACACCTTGACGGGGTCGTCGATGGTGACGCCGTCGGTGGCGAGGCTGTCCTCAAATTCCTCGACCGTCTCCTCGGTGAGCGCGGCGGCCTCGACGGCGGCGGCCTCGGAATCATCCACGACCTCGATGCCGCTGCTTTCCAGCTCCTCATAGAGCTTTTCCATCTGCTCCACGTCCATGCCGTGGCCGCTTTCCTCCACGGCATCGCCGATCTCGGTGTTGGTCAGCTTGCCGTTGCGGCGCCCGGTCTCGAGCAGGCTGCGGATGGGGTCTTTCTTCTCAGGCATAAGTAGTACGCTCCTTTGATTTTAGTGTGCCCAAATTCCGGTGGCTATCCTTTTTTCGGTGCGGCGGGCCTCATGCCGGCGGCGCGGCGCCGCCCTTGCGGCTGGCGATGCCGTCCATCAGCCTGCGGAACTCCTCCGCGGTGGTGCCGGCGGCGCGTCCGCTGTCCGGCGCGGCGCCGCGCAGGCGCTGCAAAAACAGGTCGATGTCGGTGCGCTGAAGGCGTTGGCCGTCGTTCTGGGCCAGGGCCAGCGCCATCTGCTGGAACGCCTTTTCCTCCAAGCGCGCGCCGAGCGCCGTCAGGTTGACCGGCTCGCCGGCGTCGGCGCAGGCGTAGATGGCCTCGATGCCCTGGCGTATCTCGGGCAGCAGCAGCGTTTGCAGGTCGAGCCGCTCGCGCACATAGGGGATCTGCGCGGGATCCTGCAGCAGTGCCGCGGCGAGCTGGCGCCCCGCGTAGGCGGCGCCGAGCGCGCCCTCGCCGCCGCTCGTGTAGGGCACGCGGATGTCCGCCGCGACACCCTGGCGGGCAAGCTCCTTTTGCTCCCTGCGGCGCTCGCGCGCGCCGCCCGCGCGCACGGCGGCCTCGGCCTGCGCGAGGATGGCCTTTTTGTCCACACCGGTCTGCTGCGCTACCCTGCCCGCGTAGACGTCCCGCGCGGTGGGCGAGACCTCGTGCCCGGCCAGCACGGCGACGGCCTCGCGGATGTATTCGAGCCGGCCGTTGTCCGCGCGCAGGTCATATTTGCTTTTGGCCTTTTCGAGCGCGAATTCGATGGGGTTGGCGCTGCCATCGAGCAGCATGGCAAAGCGGTCTTTGCCGTAGCTGCGCAAAAATTCGTCCGGATCCTTGGCGCCCGGCAGCGTCAGCACGCTGACGCGCAGCGGGCTCTGCGCGAACAGCGCCAGGCTGCGCTCGGTGGCCTTCTGGCCGGCCTCGTCGCTGTCATAGCAGAGCACGACCTCGTCGGCATATTCGCCGAGCAGCTTGACCTGCTCGGGCGTGAGGGCGGTGCCGCAGGCGCAGACGGCGGTCGAAAACCCGGCCTCGTGCAGGCTGATGACATCGAGATACCCCTCGCACAATATGTAGCGGCGGTCGTTCGCCTTTTTGGCCACGTTGAGAGCGAACAGCGTGCGGGATTTTTTGTAGACGGAGGTCTCGGGGCTGTTGATGTATTTGGGCTTGGAATCATCGAGCACGCGCCCGCCGAAAGCGATGATGTTGCCGCGCACGTCGATGATGGGCACCATGACGCGGTGGCGGAAGATATCGAACAGGTTGCCCCTGGCGCTGCGCTTGACAAGGCCGGAGGTCTCGAGCTCCTCCTCCCGGAAGCCGCGCTTTTTGAGATAGTGCAGCAGACCGGTGAAATCCTCCGGCGCGTAGCCGAGGCCAAAGCGGCGTATGGCCGCGTCCGACAGGCCGCGCTTTTGCCGCCAGTAGGCGCGCGCCGCGGCGGCCTGCGGCGTTTTTTCGTTGAGCTGCTCAAAGAAATAGCGCGCGGCGCAGCGGTTGATCTCCAGAAGGCGCTGGCGGGCCGTCGCCTGGCTGTCCTGCTCCTCGGGCATCGGCATGCCGGCGCGCGACGCCAGCTGCTTGACGGCCTCGACATAGCCGAGATTGTTGTACTTGCGCACAAAGGTGATGGCATCGCCCGCGGCGCCGCAGCCGAAGCAGTAGTAGCTCTGCGTTTCGGGGTAAACGACGAAAGAGGGCGTTTTTTCATTGTGGAAAGGGCACAGGCCGGTCGCCGTGCGGCCACGGCGGCGCAGCTTGACATACTCCCCCACGAGCTGTTCGATGTCGGTGCGGGAGACCACTTCCTGGATGTATTCCTGCGGGATCAAGCGGCGTCACCTCCTTGGCCTGCAAGGCTTCTTTTGTTACAAGACGTGCCATTTGCGGGGCACGAACCACTCCTCAAACAGGCGGGTGGCGTATTCGTCGCTCATGCCGGAGATGTAATCGGCGACGGCCCGCTCGACGCCCTCGCTGTACGCGATCTGCATGTAAAAATTGGGCATCAGGTTGGGATCCGAGCACATGCGGTCATAGAGCGACTCGACCAGCTGGCCGACCTTTTTCTCCTCCCGCTTGGCCTCCTTGTCGACATAGACGGTGGCGTACATGAAGTCCTTGAGCACCTGGTAGGCGGCGCCGACACGGGGCGAGAACTGCAGCGCAAGGCCCTGCGGCGTGGGCGCGCTGTGGGCGATGAGGTCGCGGATCATCGTGGTGATGCGGGCGGATTTGCTCTCGCCCAGCGTATCGACCGCCGCGCGGGGCAGCTGCTCCTGGCGCAGCACGCCGGCGGTGAGCGCGTCCTCGATATCGTGGTTCAAAAAGGCGATGTGGTCGGCGATGCGCACGGCGCGCCCCTCCGCCGTGCGCGCCCATGTGCCGCAGGTGTGGGTGACGATGCCGTTGCGCACCTCCCAGGTGAGGTTGAGGCCCTCGCCGCCGCGCTCCAGCCGGTCGACGACGCGCAGGCTCTGCCGGTAATGGGTGAAGCCGCCGGGGCAGAGCTTGTCCAGCGCGCGCTCGCCGGCATGGCCGAACGGCGTGTGGCCGAGGTCGTGGCCGAGGGCGATGGCCTCGGTCAGATCCTCGTTGAGGCGCAGCGCGCGGGCGATGGTGCGGGCGATCTGGCTGACCTCCAGCGTGTGGGTCAGGCGGGTGCGGTAGTGGTCGCCCTCCGGCGAGAGGAAGACCTGCGTCTTCTGCTTGAGGCGCCGGAACGCCTTGCAGTGCAAAATGCGGTCGCGGTCACGCTGGTAGGCCGTGCGGATATCATCCGGCGGCTCGGGCGTGCGGCGCCCGCGGCTGCCGGCGCTCTGCGCCGCATGGGGGGACAGGATCTTCGCTTCGATCTGTTCGGTCTGCTCGCGTACCGTCACGGCGGGGCCTCCTTTCACGGTTTGGGGTCAGCGCGCGCCGCCGGGCTTGACGGCGCGCGTGGCGAGGAACGACGGCACGTTGTGCGCGTGCAGGTTGCCCTCGCCGTTGGTGTCCTCATAAAGGTCGGTGAGGATGAAGCCCGCGCGCAGCTGCCCGCCGAGCTGCTCCTCCATCGTGTGGCTGAACTGCACGCCGCAGTCCTCCGCCTCCAAAAAGCGGCGCTGCTCCTCATTTCGCAGCGGGTCAAAGGGCAGCGAAAAGCGCAGGGTGGTCTCGTCGTTGTCAAACAGATAGTTGATGCCGTTGTCGAGCCCGGCCAGCAGCACGCCGCCCGGGCGCAGGATGCGGAAGCATTCGCGGAAAACGGGCTCCACCTCGCGCACATAACAGTTGGAGACGGGGTGGAAGACAAGGTCAAAGGCCGCATCGGCAAAGGGCAGCGGGCGAGTCATATCGGCCCGCACGATGTCGATGGCATAGCCCTCGCGCGCGGCGACCCTGCGCTCGCTCTCAAGCTGGCGGGCGGAATAGTCCAGCACCGTGCACACGGCGCCCGCCGCGGCAAACACCGGCATCTGCTGCCCGCCGCCGCTCGCGAGCCCCAGCACCCGCTGCCCGCGCAGGTCGCCGAACCAGGCGCGCGGCACCGCCTTGGTGGGGGTCAAAAGCACCTGCCAGTCCCCTTTTCGGGCGCGGCAAAAGGTCTCGTGGTCGATGGGGATGCCCCATTCCCAGCCCTCGTCGACCCAGCGGTCGATCGTCTGGGCGTTCTGTTCCTGATATCCCATCGCGTACTCACCTGCCAAAACGGTGTCCTATCCATTAAATACGCCAAAAAAGGCAAAAACACTTTTGCAAACGGGGCAAAAAACGGGAAACGCCGGCATTTTTACCAAAGCGCGCGGCGCCGGGCTCAAAGCGGGGCAAAAAACGGGGCCGAGACCTCGGGCGGCGCACCGCCGCGCAAAAGCGCGGCAAGGCTCTCGCACAGTGCCTTGTGCCGGTCGACCGGGATGAGCCAGCTCAGATGCACCGCGGCGGTAAAATCCTCGCTTTCGATCTGCGCGCCGCTGTCGGCGATGAGGCGGCGGGCCGCCTCGTACTGCGCATAGGGCACCGACAGGCGGCAGCGCACGACGGCGCGCATGGTCACGGTATGCGCCTGCTGCAAGGCGCCGGAGGCCGCCGCCGTGTAGGCGCGCACGAGGCCGCCGGTGCCGAGCAGCACACCGCCAAAATACCGCGTGACGACGACGATGACATCGCGCAAGGCCGCATGGCGGATGCATTCCAGCACCGGGGCGCCGGCAGTCTTGGCGGGCTCGCCGTCGTCCGAGTAGCGGGTGCGGTTCCCGTCGTTCAGCACATAGGCGTAGACGTTGTGGCGCGCCGTGCGGTTGGCGGCGCGCACGCGCTCGAGCACGGCGAGGGCCTCGGCCTCGGTCTCGGCGTGGGCGGCGGCGGCGATGAAGCGGCTGCGCTTTTCTTCGAAAGTGAAGAAAGCGGTGCCCGCGACAGTGCGGTATCCTGCCATGCCTGCACCCCCCCTTGAAAGGCCAAAATACGGCGCCGCAGCGTGCCGAGAAGCTCGACACGCCGCAAAAGAGGGGTTCGGCTACGCTGGCTGCGCCAGTCCGCCTGCACCCCTCTCACAGGACACGCCCCGCCGCAAAAAATGCCGTTCTCATGCCCCGAGGGCGACTCGAACGGCATTTTTGCTCTGGCGGCATCGGCCTCGTCGGTCCACGCCCGCCCGGGCCGATGGATTCCAAATGAACTTTTCGACAGTACGCGGCGCCGCTGTTGCGGCGCCGCGGCGACGGTTTGATCGTGCGGTTTACCTGCCGCTGTTGGCGTTGGCGTAGCGGCGCTTGAAGCGCTCGACACGACCGCCGGTATCGACCAGCTTGGTCTTGCCGGTATAGAACGGATGGCACTTGCTGCAAACCTCGACGCGGATCTCCGGTTTGGTGGAGCGGGTCTTGATGACGTTGCCGCAGGCGCAAGTGATGGTGCAGTCCACATACTTGGGATGGATGCCCTCTTTCATCTGCTTTCACCTCTTTCTCAAATCATGATAACGGGAGCCATACTTGATATATGTGCTCATCACAATCCTGGAATATCGGCTACCAGCATCCGTCATCCTGTACGGATGGAGCAGCGCCACATATGATTGCCGGAAGATTATAGCAAAAGCGCGCTGGTTTGTCAATACCCCGGCAGGAAAACCGCCGGGCCGTTCGGCCCGGCGGCGGGAAGCCTGCGGGGATCAGGCAAGCAGCGGCTTGACGGCGGCCGCCAGCGCGTCCTTCTGGGCCTGCGCCTCGGCGACGTCCTTGCCGAGCGTTGTGAAGTAGGTCTTGATCTTGGGCTCGGTGCCGGAGGGGCGCACGACGACGGTGGCGCCGTTCTCAAGGGTATAGATCAGCACGTTGGCGGCGGGCAGGCCGGTCTCCGCGCTCTTTTCGTAGTCGGCGACCTTGACGACCTTGTGCCCGGCGAAGTCCTTCGGCGGGTCGGCGCGCAGGCCGGCCATGATGCCGGCCATCTTGTCCATGCCGGAAAGGCCGGGGAACTCGAAGCTGTCGACCTTGTTGAGGTAACGCCCGTATTCGGCGTAGATGCGCTCGAGCTCTTCCTTGATGGAGGAGCCCTTGGCGCGGTAGTAGGCGGCCATCTCGCAGATCAGCATGGAGCCGATGATGGCGTCCTTGTCGCGCACATAGGGCCCGGCCAGGTAGCCGTAGCTCTCCTCAAAGCCGAAGATGAAGCGGTCGACCTCGCCGGCGGCCTCGAGCTTTGCGATCTGATCGCCGATCCACTTGAAGCCCGTCAGCACGTTGCGGCACTCGACGCCGTAATGGGCGGCCACGGCATCGGCCAGCGGCGTGGACACGATGGATTTGCACATCACGGCGTTCCTTGGCATGGTGCCCTGCTCGATGCGGCCCGCGCAGATGTAATCGAGCAGCAGCACGCCGACCTCGTTGCCGGAGAGCAGCTCATAGCTGCCGTCCTTGCACTTGACGGCGATGCCGACGCGGTCGGCGTCGGGGTCGGTGGCGAGCATGAGGTCGGCGCCGGATTTTTCGGCCAGCTCAAGGCCAAGGCGCAGCGCCTCGAAGATCTCGGGGTTGGGGTACGGGCAGGTCGGGAAGTTGCCGTCGGGGTCTTTCTGCTCCGGCACGACGGTGATATCGGTGATGCCGATGTCGGCCAGCACATGCGTGACCGGCACGAGGCCCGAGCCGTTGAGCGGGCTGTACACGAGCTTGAGGCCCGCGGTCTTGCAGATGCCGGGGCGGATGGCGCGCGCCTCGATGGCCGCGTACAGGGCGTTGATGCAGTCGTCGCCGACATACTGGATGATGCCGTCGGCAAGGCCCTTGTCAAACGGGACGGTCTTGGCGCCGGTGAGGATGTCGGTCTTCTGGATCTCGGCGTAGACGATGTCGGCGGCCTCGTCGGTCATCTGGCAGCCGTCCGGCCCGTAGGCCTTGTAGCCGTTGTACTTGGCGGGATTGTGGGAGGCCGTGACCATGATGCCGGCGTTGCACTTGTAATAGCGGGTGGCAAAGGAGAGCGCCGGCACCGGCATCAGCGCCCTGTAGATGCGCACATGGATGCCGTTGGCGGCAAGTACCTCGGCGGCGGTGCGGGCGAACAGGTCGCTCTTGATGCGGCTGTCATAGCTGATGGCGACGGTCTGGGAGCCGCCCTGGGTCTTGACCCAGTTGGCAAGGCCCTGCGTGGCCTGCCGCACGACGTAGACGTTCATGCGGTTGGTGC